>JAFVWD010000314.1 GCA_017501865.1 Clostridia bacterium
GCGAACACTCGGTTATGCCGTAGCCGTTCAGAACTGTTATTCCTAAAGAATTAAAATCGTTTACGAGCTCAGGGTTGAGGGGTGCACCTCCACAGATGATTGTTTCTAAATTTCCGCCAAAAGAATTTATGACAGAGCTGAAAAAGATTTTTCGCAAATCAATTTTAAACCTTAACAAGGCATTACTGATTTTTATAAGCTTTTTAAGAGCTTTGTCTTTACCTTGGTTTTGTGCTGTTTTCCAAATGTTTTTATAAAGTGTTTCAGCAATTAACGGAACTGCAAAAAAATTCTGCGGTTCAGCTTTTTGAAAATCCTGTAAAATCCTCTTATAGCTACTGTTTATATAAATTGGGAATCCGTACATCATTTCGGAAAAAACAGCGGCAACCAGACCAAATGTATGGTGAAGCGGTAAAAGTAAAATGGATGTTCCGAAAACAGCAACATTGCGACACGCACCAATAGCATCGGAAGCAAAATTGCCGTGTGTTAACATAACACCCTTGCTTTTTCCTGTTGTTCCTGAGGTGTAAACAATTGAAGCAAGTGTATTTTTCTCAGGAGTTGTATCTGTAAAAGCTCTATTTCCGCTCTTTAATAATTCAGCACCTTTTTCAATTAAAGAGGGGAGTTCATTCATATTAATAAAGGTTAAGTCAGAAAGAAGTTTTTTTAATTCCTCTGCAATATCATTGTAAGTGTCAGAATACACCAAAAGAGCGGAGCTACTGTCAACAAGTAATTCTGTTATGCTTTCAAGGTCAAGCTCTTTGTCAACAGGAACAATAACATTACCACCGCAAGTAACAGCAAAATGGGTTAAAATCCAGTTGTAGCTGTTTTCCCCGAGAACTGCTATGTGACAATTTTTAAAGCCCTTGCTGAACAAATAAGTGCCGAGGAAGTTAATATCCCTTTCAAAATCCTCATAGCTTACAGAAAGAGTTTCTTTCTTTTTTGTGTAAGAAAAGGCGATTTTATTTTTGTGATTTTCAGTACAGTATAAAAGAAGCTCTTTTAAAGTACTGACTTGCGGATGGTCATATAACGAATAACTTTTCATTTTAACTCAAATACCCAATTTCTTTAAAATATTCAACATATCTTTTCATATATTCAAAGTCAATATCTGCCCACTCGAAGCCGAGTGCCTTGAGGTACTCAACGGTAAAATCGTTTTCTATACGGATGTTACTATCATAATTTAACTGATCATATTCATCCATATCATTTATGAATGTTTCAAAAATATGCTCAGTGCCTGAGTGCTTTGCAGTTTCTCTTAATGTGCTTGTGAAGGCTTCACCGTCAACAGCTTTCATTCCGAAGCCTAAATCGTTGAAGATTTTAAGAAGCTTGTCAAAATACAACACCTTAATACTGTTAATGTGGAAGGTATTCTGCTCCGCATTAAAATGACGGGCAATAGTCATAACTGCATTTGCTGCTTCGTCAATCGGGGTGAATTCCGCGTACAGATACATTAAATATTCAGGAAATACTTTTAATTCTAAAACAGCTTTTACTCTTTGTAAAAAAGCATTGCTTTCATAATTTTTCTGGAATTTGCCGTCACTTAAACGGTTTGTTAAGTTACCCATTCTCATAATGTTAGCCCGTAAGCCGTCTGACATAGCATCGAGTACAGACTTTTCTGCTTCAAATTTACTGCGAGCATAAACATTTTCGAGTGGTTGGTTTATGTATAACGTGTTTTCGTAAAAATGCAACTCTTTTTCGCTTACAAAACCGTCAAATTGGTCGTCCATGCTATTACCCGAAACACTTAATGTTGAAGTGTGAATGAGCTTTGCGTCTGAAGCCTTACAAAAATCAATTAATTTTTTTACACTTTCAACATTTGCTTCATAAAAATATTTGTAAGAACCGTAGTGCTTTACACTTGCGGCACAGTTTATAA
>JAFVWD010000315.1 GCA_017501865.1 Clostridia bacterium
ACCTGAAACACAATATTGCCTCACTCTTGCAAGTCATGAATTCAACAGAGACAACGGCGGTGAAGAAGCGGCTTTAAAAAGATTTACGGAAATCTTTAATTTACCGCACGATGACCATAGAGTTATAAACGGCTTCCACTTTATAAGTCTTACAACTACAAACGGTTGTGATTTTAACGATGCAAAAAGAGAATATGCAAAAAATGAGCTTAAAAAAGCTCGTGAAGACGCTCCGAAAAAGCCTATTTTCTTCTTCCAACACCCACATATTACCGACACAGTTTCAGGTAGTATTTATTGGGGTGATGAATCACTTTACCCTATACTTATGAATTATCCGCAGGTATTTGACTTCTCAGGTCACTCACACGTGCCGATTAACGACCCTCGTTCTATTTTTCAAAAGCACTTCACAGCACTCGGAACAGGTTCTTTAAGCTACTTTGAGCTCGATGAATTTGATAAATACTATGGTACAGTTCCACCACACCACGAGGATTGTGCTCAGATGCTTATAGTTGAAGCAGATGATGAAGGTAGAGTAAGAATTTACCCTTACGATGTTCTTACCGAGAACTTCTTCCCTCTTGTTTGGGAAATTGACGAGCCGTGGAACCCCGACTCATTTAAATACACAGAAGAAAAGTGCTTTAAAAATGCTAAGTTACCTTACTTCCCTGAAGATTTCAAAGCTGAATTTTCTGAAATTACGGAAGACAAGTTTACACTTACTTTCTCTCAGGCTGCTATAGACGAATATTATGTAAACGACTACATAGTTACAGTAAAAGAAGCTGACACAGATTTAATTGTTAAGAGAATAGGACTCTGGTCAGAGTACTATTTCTACAATATGCCAAAAACACTTTCTGTTACTGTTGACGACCTTAAGCCTTCAAAGGAATATACAGTTACAATAAAGGCTAACAATTTCTTCCAATCGGGTGCTTACTACAAACCACTTTCAGTTAAAACTAAGTAATTTTATGCAATAATCCAACCCAATCTAAAGAAAAAATTTCATACAGGAGTTTATTATGGATAAAATTTTTACCGACAATTTACGATTTATCGACGAGCACGGCAGAGAAAGAATTTTTAGTGGTATGAATGTTTGTGACAAATCTACCTTCAATGAAATGGAAGATTACTGTCATAACCCTGACTCTTTTCCTTTTGAGGAATTCAAGGCTCGTGGCTTTAACATGATAAGACTCGGCTTTACCTGGGACAAAATGGAGCCAAAACCCGAGAAATACAATGAAAAGCTTATTGAGACACTTGAAAAATTCATGAACAAATGCGCAGAAAACGACATTTACGTTTACCTTGACGGTCACCAGGATTTATATGCAGGTGGGCATCCCGGCGGTGGCGACGGTGCACCGGCTTGGGCTACAATGTTTGACCAATATAAACCAAGAGAACCATTTGCAGTTTGGGCAGAGGGTTATTTCTGGGGAAAGGCTTGTCACAGAGCTTTTGACAACTTTTGGGCAAACAAGCAATATAACGGCAAGGGTCTTCAGGACTACCACGCAAATATGTGGAAATATGTTGCAAGTAAATTAGGTAACCACTCTGCATTATTTGGCTTTGACTTTTTTAACGAGCCCTTCCCCGGCTCTGATGGAGGTAAAATTTTCAAAAAGCTTATAGGCAGTGTTGTTAAAACATCTATTTTTGACAAAAGAGTAAAGCTTACAGAAATGGCTAAAGAAGCTTTGGGTAAAGACAAGCCTCGTGCGCTTGACCAATTTGAAGCCGAAGTAATGACAGAAATTGTAAAGCCTTGTAGTGAGCTTGTCAGAAAATTCGATGAAGAAAAATACTCTCCTTACCTTTGTAAAATGGCAGAAGCAGTAAGAGAGGTTACCGATAAAGGTATTATGTTTGTTGACAACAACTACTACTCAAATATGGGTATACCTTGTTGTAACACACCTATTACTGTTAACGGTAAACGTGAAGAAAAGCAATGCTTTGCACCACACGCATACGATTTGATGGTAGATACCCCTGCTTATAAATATGCAAACAACTCAAGAGTCGGTATGATATTTGACGAACACAGAAAAACACAAGAACGACTTAATGTTCCTTGTATTGTCGGTGAATGGGGCTCTTGTGCTGAAGGCGACGGTTGGTACCCACATATCAGATTTTTACAAGATAAATTTGATTCTTATAAATGGAGCAACACTTACTGGTGTTATTTTGATAATATCTTAAACGAAGATTTTATTAAGCTTCTTACAAGACCTTACCCAAAAGCAGTTACAGGCTTTATTGATGAATTTAAATATGATTATGTAAACGGTATCTTCACACTAAGATATACCCAAGACAATGAATTTACCGTACCTAATGTTATTTACATTCCGTCAGATGCAAAGAAAATTCTTCTCGACGGAAAAGAAGCTGAAAATATTGAAATAATCAAGCACAACGGTAACATTGGTTCTGATGTTCTTATAAGTACATCGACAGGAAGTCATACAATCGAAATAAAATTATAAAACGAACCCGGATAATTGAGCTTTTCTCAGTTATCCGGGTTTAAATATTAATTATAATTTAGTTAATTTTGCCATCTTAGCCATAAGCTTTTTAGTTCCGACATCATCAAAAGCAACTTCAAGGAGCATATCGCCACCCATTGCCTTTGCGCTGACAATGAGGCCCTTACCAAATGCTTTGTGCTCAACTGAATCGCCAACCTTAAAATCAAGAGTTACATTGCCTGCATTTGCAGTTTTGTTACCGATTCCGCTGAATCCTCTTGAGTATTTCGGATCCGGAGCAGATTTAGAAGGAATTGATGTAGCTTTTGTTTTTGGTGCCACAGAGCCTGCTCGTGAAGCTTGAGCAGAGCTTCCGCGTGAATAAATACTTCCGCCACCGTATGACGAAGCACCACCATAAGTACTGCCATATGATGTGGCTGTACGTTGTGGTTGATTAAATGGTGATTTTTCATCCATAAGCTCAGTCGGAATTTCAGTTAAAAATCGTGACGGACGAGTAAACGAGGTATTACCGAAAATCATTCTTGAACGTGCGTTGGTAATTAAAAGCTTTTCTTTAGCTCTTATAATACCAACATAGCAAAGTCTTCTTTCCTCCTCAACCTCACTCGGGTCATACATAACCTGATTTCCCGGGAAAAGCCCCTCTTCCATACCTACAATAAATACCACCGGGAATTCAAGACCTTTTGCAGAGTGTAAGGTCATCATTACAACTGATTCGGCATCCTGGTTATAATTGTCAATATCGGTCATTAAAGCAACTTCTTCAAGGAAGCCTGTAAGTGTGCCCTCTTCATTCTCTTCCATATATCTGAGTAAGTTTGCTAAAAGCTCCATAACGTTAGCTTTTCGTTCTTCTGCAGTTTCCTTATCAAGATTAAGAGAATTCATATAACCTGTTTCATTTATAACATCATCAAAGAAATCTGCAACAGGCTTTGTTTCAAGAGAATCTATGAGTTTATTTATAAGAGAAGTAAAATCATTTAACTTTGCGCTTGCACGTGAAAGCATCGGGTATTCATTTGCATTAGAAATAACCTCAAAAAGAGTCATACCCAAATTATCTGCAATAGAAGCAGCATTATTAATTGTAGTGTCACCTATTCCTCGTTTAGGTTCGTTTATAATTCTTCTGAGTCGTACTGTATCTGACGGATTTGCAATAACACTTAAATATGCTAAAACATCTTTGATTTCTTTACGCTCATAGAAACGGTGACCACCTACAACCTTATAAGGAACAGCATTGTAAACAAGTGCACGTTCAATACTGCTCGACTGTGCATTTGTTCTGTAAAGAATGGCAAAATCTGAAAATCTTCTGCCTACTGCAACAGAGTTTAAAATTTCATCTGCAACAAAACGACCTTCATCTCGTTCATCATTTAAAATTCTGACAACAATTTTGTCGCCACCCTCTTGTTCAGTCCAGAGAGTTTTACCTTTTCTTCCCTGATTATTTTTTATAACAGCATTTGCAGCATCAAGAATAACAGATGTTGAGCGGTAGTTTTGCTCAAGTCTTATTACACGTGTATCCTCATATTGATTTTCGAAAGACAAAATATTTTCAATAGTTGCACCACGGAATTTATAAATACTCTGATCATCATCACCAACAACACAGATATTTTTATAACCGCCTGCAAGCAATGATGTAAGCATATACTGTGCCTGGTTTGTATCCTGATACTCATCGACCATTACATAACGGAAACGGTTCTGATAGTACGACAAAACATCAGGATTATTTTTAAGAAGCTTCACCGTATTAACAATAATATCGTCAAAATCCATAGCATCAGCATTCTGAAGCATTGCTTCATATTTTTTAAATGCCTGTCCTATTAATTTTTTATTATTATCATACCCTGCGCTGTTAATATAATCTTCAGGCGTTAACAGAGAATCCTTTGCTTTACTTATTTCTGAAAGAACGAATTTAACAGGAAGACGTTTTTCATCTATTTCTAAAATTCTCAAAACTTCCTTCATTACACGTTTTGAGTCATCTGTGTCATAAATAGTAAAATGCTTCGAAAAACCGATCCTGTCAGAATCGCGTCGTAAAATTCTTACACAGCATGAGTGGAAGGTACTTGCCCATATGTCGTTACCATCCTCACCAAGCATATTAACAAGCCTGTCTTTCAACTCATTTGCGGCTTTATTTGTAAATGTAATTGCAAGTATTTGCCAAGGCTTAGGTGCATCGACAGAAAGAAGCGGCTTTAATGTGAATGATGGCTCGCCACCGTTTTCAATCAGAGCTTCTAATTCTGCACAATCTGAATCTGTAGGAAGTCTGTATGTAAACGAAGATTCGTATGCATTACCATATTTAATCATATAAGCAATTCTGTTAACAAGAACAGTTGTTTTACCACTACCTGCACCTGCAAGAATGAGTGTTGCACCGTTAATGCCGAAAACAGCTCTTTTCTGCACGTCATTCATTCTTGAAAATTCTTTTAAAATAAGCTTTCTTCTTAAATCTGTAAATTCCATAGTCTTTCTACTTTCTGAAAATTTCAATTGTTATTTATAATAATTCTCTCTGTCTCATTATTTATTTTATAGACTGCATCTGTAATACAACGTAAAGCTTCCGCAGACTCTGCAAGACACCTTACCTCTAATGAGTTTCTTTTAACAGACAAAGACAAATTTATAGCTTTTTTCTTATTTTCTTTTATTAACCTTAAAAGTTTCTTTGGCATTTTAAAATTTTTAAACTCTGTCAAAACCACCGTATTTTCACTTAAAAGCTCTGCAGCCTCTTCCAGGC
>JAFVWD010000316.1 GCA_017501865.1 Clostridia bacterium
ATTATTAGCCTTTTTGTCAGCTTTCTTAGATTTTTTTGTTTCTTTAGAGCTTTTAGTTTCTTCCTTAAGCTCTTCATTTAAAACTTTTTCTTCGGTTGACATATTTATCTCCTATTCTAATGTTTCTGTGAGCAGGGTTCCTATAACACCTGCTAAATATTTGATACTTGGAATAAGTCTTGCGTAATCAAGTCTTGTAGGACCGATTATACCTATTGAGCCACTGTCTTTGTCACCAACAGAATATTTTGAAAAGATTGTTGATGTATTACGGAGCTCTTTAAAAGCATTTTCTTCGCCTATTGCTACTGTAAGTGGCTTTTTGTGTGAGGAAAGAAGTGCCTTTGTAGGTGCTTCTCTGTGTAAAAAATCCATAAGCTCAAAAGCATCTATTGAAAGCTCAGGATGGTTAAGAATGTTTGATTGTCCGTTGAAATGCAAATCAGTAGATTTAACTGAGGTGCAAAGATCTGCCACACCGCATAAGAGGGGAGACATAACGAAAACCTTATCACCCAAAGATGCAACGAGTGTCTGAATAAATGCAATGTCAATATCAGCAACAGAATTGCCTAAAAAGTAGGACTGCATAATATTGTAAAAAACCTCGGCTACCTCTACGGTGATTTCGCTGTCTGTACGAACAACCATACTTTTGAGTATACCTGAAGAAGCAAGAAGAACCACCATAGCAGTTTTACTGCTCAAGGGGACAAGCTCCACGCGTTTTATGGTTGCTTCGCTGTCAGATGGCGAGGACGAAATGGCAACGCAATTTGTAAGTTCAGAAAGAATACTTCCTGCTTTTTCAAGCAGTTGGTCGGGCTCGCCTGAATACGATTGAAGCCAGGTTTTAATTCTTTCCTGCTCATCTGTGCCAAGCTCATATTTTGCCATAAGATTGTCAACATAATAACGGTAACCTGACTGAGACGGAATTCTTCCGGCAGAGGTATGTGGTTGCATTAAAAAACCAAGCTCTACAAGATCAGCCATATCGTTTCTTATAGTTGCTGAAGAAACTGAATTGCCCATTGTAGCAGAAAGTGTTTTTGAGCCGACCGGTTCGCCTGTTGAAATGTAGCTTTCAATTATAAGCGCAAGAATTCTTTGTTTTCTTTCAGATAAACCTGCCACCCGGAACACTCCCTTGCAAATAATAATATGAAGTGCCATTTGTGTTTTAGCACTCGTTAGCACTTAAAGCATCTGAGTGCTAACTCTGTTAATAATATACATCTGTTTTGCCCGTTTGTCAACCTATTATTCAATATTTTTTGTTAATTGTTTGTGAATAATTTTCGGAAAACTCTTATTAAGTTGCATAAATCGTCGGGTTGTGGTAAAATATACTAATAATATATGTATTAAAGAAAGGCAAACGCAAAATGAAATTATCTCTTGTTGTTCCGTGCTACAACGAAGAATCAAATGTCCTGGAATTTTTTAATGAAGTTAATAATGCTTTTTTGTGTTATGTGGATGATTACGAGTTTGTTTTTGTAAATGATGGTAGTGATGACCGAACTTACAGAAACTTAAGAGTGATATATGAAACTAACACTGCTTATAACATTCAGGTCCTGAGCTTCAGCCGTAATTTCGGTAAGGAATCTGCAATGTACGCAGGTCTTAAAGCTGCTAAGGGAGATTATGTGTGCATTATTGATGCCGATTTGCAGCAACGGCCGGAGATTGTTTTGAAGATGCTCGATGAAATGGAAGCTGATCCGTATATAGATTGCGTTGCCGCTTACCAGGAGGAGCGTAATGAGGGGGCTTTTCTTACTAAATTTAAATCAGCATTTTATAAAATAATAAACAAGCTTGCTGAGGTGGATTTTGTAAACGGCGCTTCTGATTTCAGACTTCTCAACAGAAAAATGGTTGATGCAATTATTTCAATGAGTGAATACCACCGCTTTTCGAAGGGTATATTCAGTTGGGTTGGCTTTAATACAAAATATATACCATATGAGGCAGAAGACAGAGAATACGGCGAAAGTAAGTGGAGCTTCCTTAAGCTCTTCAAATACGCAATAGACGGAATTGTGGCATTTTCTACATTGCCGTTAAGGCTTTCTACAGCAACAGGATTTATTACTGCAAGTGTATCTATAATATATCTGATAGCTGTTGTGCTTCAGAAGCTTATTAAGGGTATAGACGTTCCCGGGTATGCAACTATAATAGTATTAATTTTGTTCCTGGGTGGTATGCAGCTTTTTTGCCTGGGTATATTAGGAGAATATTTAGCTAAGGTTTATGTTCAGGTGAAGAACAGACCTCTTTATATTTTGAAGGAGCATTTAGGGAAAAATGATGAAAACGATTAAAGCGCTTTTCATTAAACATAAAGAACTCATAATGTACGTAATTTTCGGTGTGTTAACTACACTTGTAAATTTCTTTGTGTTCTGGCTTTTTACCGGAATATTGGGTGAACAGCTTTATTTGGTAAACAATGCAATTGCCTGGGTAGCAGGTGTTGTGTTTGCATATGTTACAAATAAACTATTTGTGTTTGAGTCTGAAAGCTGGAAGTTAAATGTTGTTGCAAAAGAAATAACGGGGTTCTTCGCAGCAAGAATTCTGAGCTTCGGAGTAGAAGAGGGCGGAATGCTGCTTTTTATTTCTGTTCTCGGCTTCGGAGAAAAATCTTTACAGATGTTCGGCTTTGTAATAACAGGTCAGTTCCTTGTGAAAATATTACTTGCTGTTATAGTTGTTATTCTTAACTATGTTTTCAGTAAGTTTCTGATATTTAAAAAGACATAAAAAAACAGGCTATAAAAAACTGAATGTTTTTATAGCCTGTTTTGTTTGCTGTTTTACTGCAAAAGCAGTATATTTTATTGTTCTACTGTGTAAACACTAACCTTTTTACGGTCTTTGCCAAGGCGTTCAAAACGAACTTGACCGTCAACAAGAGCAAATAATGTGTCATCCTTACCCTTACCAACGTTTGTACCCGGGTGGATTTTTGTACCTCTCTGTCTTACAAGGATGTTACCTGCAAGAACGTGTTGACCGTCTGCACGTTTAGCACCGAGTCTTTTTGATTCAGAGTCACGGCCGTTACGTGTAGAACCCATACCTTTTTTATGAGCAAATAATTGGATGTTAATCTTAAGCATTCGTTACACCTCCATAAGTGTTTCTAAAAACTTCGGATAATCTTCTGCTAAATTGTCTAAATGAAGCTTCAGACCGAGCAAGATATCCTTTGTGATATGTCTCTGTTCCTTGTTTACAACAAGCTTCATTCTTGCGTCACTGACTTCGATTTTTGCATTAACGTTTAAAATCTCAGTTATGGTGTTTGCTACCATATAACTTGCTGATGAAACTGAAGCACAAACAATGTCTTCGCCTTCATCTGCATAATCCGAGTGACCCTCGATTAAAAAGCTGTAAGGAACATCTCCGTCAAAATAAAAAGTTGCTTTTGTCATTACGCATTGATAGCTGAAATTTCAACCTTTGTGTATGGTTGTCTATGACCCATCTTGCGCTTTTCATTTTTCTTTGGTTTGTAAGTAGCAACAACAATTTTCTTGCCTTTGCCGTTCTTAATAACCTTTGCGCCTACAGAAGCACCGTCCACGTATGGAGCACCAACCTTAAGTCCGTCTTCTGCGCCAATTGCAATAACTTTATCAAAAGTTATTTCTGCGTCAGCTTCAACGTCGAGCTTTTCGATGAAAATAACATCGCCATTCTCAACCTTGTATTGCTTACCGCCTGTTTCAATGATTGCGTACATAGTTTTTACCTGCTTTCTTTCAGTCTCGCTAACAAGGCACACTCGTGTGTTTGTGAGGATATACCTCGCCCTTAATATGCGGCAAATGGTATTTTAACAGAAAGAAAAGGGTTTGTCAAGATGAATTTGAATTTTTATCATGACAAACCGAGGAGATTTTTCTGTTTTGTTAATTATTAGATATGAGTGCTTTTTACTTATCAGAATTTAATTCGTTAATAATATCATCGTGCAGCTCTGCTTCAAAGCACATAGGCTCTCCGCTTGTCGGATGAATAAGCTCTGCTTTACCACAATGAAGTCCGGGTCGTGAAAGATTTTCTGTAACCTCACCGCCGTACATATCATCACCCAGAAGAGGAAAGCCTATAGATGAAAAATGCACTCTTATCTGATGAGTTCTGCCCGTTTCAATATTTACCTTCAATAATGCCTTATCAGAGCATCTTTTTTCAACCTGCCAATGAGTAGTGGCAGGTAACGCATCTTCTCTTTCATAAGAAACTGCTCTTAAGGTTTTACCGGGGTCAGGTCTGTAAATTGGTGTATCTATAGTACCTGTATCAGCAATATTACCTTTGACAAGTGCGTAATATGTTTTTTCGATTTTACCATTTAACCTGAAAGCTGAAAGAGAGTTTTTTGCGAAGACAATAACACCTGAGGTACCTTTGTCAAGCCTGCCTATTGCCCTGCCTGCTGCTTCACTTCCACCATTCTTTATA
>JAFVWD010000317.1 GCA_017501865.1 Clostridia bacterium
AGATAAGCTTGATTTACTACTCTCTCAGCTTAAAGCTTACGGCCTTAGCGGAATTGAAGGCTACTACACTGAATACACAAATGACCATATAGTCACATTCAGAAAGCTCGCTCAAAAGCACGGTCTGTTTTATTCCGGAGGCTCTGACTTCCATGGTACAATGAAGCCGGATGTACAGCTCAAGTCGGGTTATTCCGACCTGCATATACCTTATACAGTTTTAACTACACTAAAACGTTTAAAATCTGAAATATAGCCAAAAATAGGATTGCAGACAACTGCAATCCTATTTTTTGAGGTTTATTATGATTGGATTTATAAAAGTGAAGACAAAAGAAAAGCTGTTAAATAACACGTTGAAGCTATTTATGGTTTCGCTCACCTCGTTTTTAATAAAATCAGCTCTTATTATTTCAATGCTGTTTTTAACACATTTTTCATTAGTAAGCGATATCCTCCAAAGCTTACTTTTAATCTATAACAGACTCATTGTTTACTTTATTTATAGTTTAATAATTGTTTCTTTGTGGTTTTTTACACTTCTTTTCATTTCAGGTATAAAAATGGGCGAAAAAGCAATTTATTTTATGCAATCTAAAGGAAGTAACGCAAAATTCAAATACTTATTTATATTTCTGCGTCCGAGTCAGAGTTTCCGCGCCCTGCAACTCTTTTTAAAAATAACAATACTAAAGGTCTTCTGGGCGCTATTTGCATTTGCACCGCCCGCTTTTTGTTTAAGTATAACCCTATCTTTATATTTCAAAGAAGAAGCCTATGCTGCAGTTATTTATACACTAATCATCGGTACAGTTTTTTTAACATCTATCTCGTGTTTTTTCTATAACTGTTGCAAAGCAAGATATTTATTTGCAGAATACTATTTATGTACAGATTTTGAGATAAGTGTAAAAGAAGCTTTAAGAAAAAGCATAGATACCTCTCAGGGATTTATACGAGAAGGTGTGTTGCTGAGAGCCAGCTTATTTCCCTGGATTTTAATCTGCTTGCTGTTAATTCCTGTTTTCTATGTCATTCCTTATACTAAGCTTACGAACGCAAAATTTGTAACATTTTCTTCAGGACTTAAAGAAAATCTTTTAAATATTCGTGTTTCTTCCTTGCTCCTTCAAAACGAGGAATAGAAAAGAATTAAAAAGGGATGTAAAACAACTGTTTTACATCCCTTTTTATTAAATTATTGATCAAGATTGATTGTACCTGTTTTATTAATTTTTCTGATTTCATCTTCATTCATAATATCAATATCAATGCCGTCAGCATCAGCAGCAGGATTTTCAACTTTGTTCTGCTCATTCATCTGATTACGTTTATTTCTTACGAAATCATCGTGACGGATTGCAGGTTGATTAGTCATAGGCTCAACAAAGAAAAGCTCATCCTCCTCTTTGTCAGGCATAAATCTGTATCTGTTTACAATTAACCATATAATCGCACCCAATGCAAGAACTACTATAGCACCTATGGTAACCATCTTGCCTATGCTGTCAGTAAGCTTTTTATTATTAGCAGCAACATCATCGGCATTTACACTCTCAAACTGAGCTTCCACTATTACATTGTTAGCAGGCATTTCGAAAGTATAGTTTTCTATAAATTTACCATTTACACTAAGTGAATTTTCTACAAGCTGGTTACCCTTATCAGGAGTTACGGTTATTACAACCTTTTCACCTGCTTTAGCCTTCTCAGGTGTAACGGTAATTACTCCGCCGAGATTTGTACTTACACTTATTGTATAAAGAGAATCGTCGGCAACCTCTGCCCACTTCGCATAAAGAATTGTTTCCTCTGTAGCAACTGAAGTAAGGAAATCCCATTTTTCAGTGAGTTCTTCGTCAGAATACCAGCCGTCGAACTTAAAGCCGTCCTTCTTAGGTGCTTCAGGAATTTCAACAAGACCGTCTTCGTCAACACCAACCTCAACAGCTTCTTCACCGTTATTAAGCTCTAACTTAATATTAAAAGCAAATTCTTCTGACTGGGTAGGAGTTTCCTCGTTGTTATCTGAGTCTGTATCAACATCAGGGGTATAATTATTATAATTGTTATAATAATTCCTTGTAGTTGTTACCCTTCTTGTTGTAGTAGGTTTTTTAGTTGTAGTAGGTTTTTTCGCAGAAGTTGGTTTTTCTGTTTCCTCTTCTGTTTCTACTTCAAGTGTAATTTCCTCTTCATCCACAACTATGTCTTCTGTTTCTTCTTGTGTAATATCATCAATTACAAAGTCAAATTCATCATCCGGCTCTGCAAAAGCAAATAAATTGAGCGATATTGCAGATACAATTATTAAGA
>JAFVWD010000318.1 GCA_017501865.1 Clostridia bacterium
AAAAATCATTTTCATAAACGAAACAGTGCACAAATCCATATAAAACGGACCTGTGCACAACGGTAGTAATTGCAATTAATTTGATATTTTCTTTGAAAACAAGAATGCAAAATAAACAATCTCATAATAGTTTTCAATGTAAATTTCCTCTAAATACTCAAGGAAATCTCTTACTGGGTCTGGCGCCGGCTCATACTCAACTTCATCCTCGAGCTCTTCATCACTGAAATCATACCTTTCATTAATCAGTTTCGTAATATCACGTACAAAACAGTTACCCACTTCGTTCTTTACTGATGAATTATAAAAGGCAATAGAGGCGCTATTGAAATGCAATTCGCATGCTTCAGCATCATTAATGATTCCATTAACAAAACTGTCAATAGTGAGGTTACGATCATAGTATTCCGTATTAAAGTAACAAGTCATAAAGTAGTCATACTTATCCAAAACCTCTCTGCGAGACTCACCTGAAAAGCTTATGCTTCTCTTGTTCTTCTGAACGTCCTTAATCTCTGTTTTAAGAATCCATTCACCGTTCTTGCTTCTGTTTAAGGTAATTCTTTCTTGCATGTTGTGTTCAACTCCTATATTATTTTTTTGTAATAAGCCGTTATAATAAGCCTGTTTTGAGAGAAACTATTGATTAGCAATTAATTTATTCCTTCTGTTATCACACCCTTCATCACCCTCGAAATATATGACTTTGACACAGGGTCACCATTTCTTTGAGCGATTACAAATTTAGCATTGAGGTTAGAATTACGAAGTGCAACAAGAACTGAATTTACTTCAGGTGTTATTGTTATAACTCTTGTTCTTTTATCACTCAACGGCTTGAATTTAATTGAATAATCTGTTTTACCGTCCTCCGAAAGATTGATTTCGGAGGATGTTTTATTTACTGTAATTGTACCGCTTTTAAAATCAACATCAGCCCAAGTCAGCGCAAGTGCCTCGCCAATCTTCATATCGGTAAGCAGCATAAACTTAACTGCGTTACCGTGCATATACTTGGGTCTGCAGGTGTCCGGATTAACGCTGTCTGCAACAGCAAAGATTCTTTCAAGATCTTTTGAAGAGTAGCCCTTTTTCGCTTTCTTCTCGACTCTCGATTCAGGACAGTTAACAAACCGCATATAGTTATACCTTTTACCTTTAGGTTCAGCATAGCACTCGAAAATCATTTTAAGCAGTTTATGACAATCCTTAACAACGCTGTCAGACTTTGTTCCTGCTATATCATCAAGAACCCCCACTAACACGCTCTTCTTTATTCCCTTTATTTTCTTATCTCCTATAACAGGCTTAATCTGTGAATTGAATAGAGAAACAAATTTGACATAACTTGTATTTTTGACTTTATTCTCCAAAACATCCTTAAAGATATTTTCAAAGAATTCATTGAGTGTGCATACCGGGTAATATTCTCCATCTGGATAGTCTTTCAGGAATTTGTTAATGGATGATTGACTTGGGTGGGTGTGGGTGGTGCGTCTGGTCTCCCCTGTTTCATCTATGTACCAAACCTCACATTTGTACCGACCGTCCTTCAACTTATACACCGTATGACTGCGAACTTTTACTATCATTACATTACCCTCCTGATTGATTTCAAGGAAAGTATGTAAGATTAATTTTTGAAAAATGTTTTCTGAACAACGAATTTTATTTCTATTACAGCAATAAAAGGCGGATAACAAACAAAAAAAGAAACAATAAATCCTCTCTTTATCCATAACAGCCTTTCATTCAGAATGGTCCCAAAATAATCGGTTGGGTCATTTTTTTGAGTGTCTGCCTTTTCTTGATGGCTGTTTTGTTGTGAAAAGCAAAATAAAAACAATATCATTAAAATGTTCTAAATAAAATTCATCAAGAATCTCAAGGAAACATCCTAAAGGCTCAGAACACATATCACCTTCTGCCTCATATTCTTGCTGCCGGTTCAAGATTAATTTAGTTAAATCATTTATGTAATAATTACCTATCTCATCTTTATATAATGGATAATTATTAATAATTGTTTCGCAATCCATTAAATCATGCAATTCTTCACGTGCGATAATTTCATTCACGACTGTATCAATAGTCAGATAGCGGTCATAGAACGTTGTAAAGAAGTAACACCTCATAAATTTATCATAATTATATAAAACTCCTCCGCGAGTTCTTCCTTTAATGCGAAGGTTCTGTTCTTTATTTTGAGCATTTACAAGTTTTGTTTTAAGAACCCATTCATAATGCTCGTTTTGAAATAATTCAATGTTTTCTCTCATAGTTCTTTTCTCCTTACCTCATAATTTTACCGTACTGATTTTCATAACAGGAACTGTTTGACTGCACAACTTCACTTTCGCTTCTTTAATCTATCCAAAGAAAGTATGTAAGATTACGATTTAAGAATGAGGATATGGTATGTACCTAAAATACACCACACCTTCTGTTAATGTCGATTTATCAAAGTAACGGGAGGTGAAAACAAATGCAGAAATGGAAGATTGTCTTTCTTATCAACAACGTTCACTGCGAAGAAACAGTCACAGCAAACGGTGCATACGCCGCACGAATGATGGTTGAAAGCAGGTACAAGGGTCAGAAATTTGTTCTACTCAATGTTCTGGCAGTATAAGACAAACGGACTGTTTCACTTTTTTGGGGTGAAGCAGTCTGTTTTTTAATACAGTGGTTCAGGTTCGTATATCTTTTCTGCTTCTTCAAGTTCTCTGAGAATATCGGCAAGCTGTGCTTCAAGTTCTTTTATTTTGCCGTGGTAGCTGCTTGTTTTCTTAAGATATTTCTCTGTGTCAGAAATCGAGTTTTCATACTTTTCAATCAGTTCAGCGGTTTTCTCGACTGTCTTGCCGAACTTTTTAATAAAGTTCAGTACTCTGCGTATGTTACCGTCTGTGCTGTTTCCCAGTTCAATCTCGAACTTTTCATCCATATACTCAAAATAAACAAAAGGTTTCTTTTCATCCTGCATATCCGGAAAACGCAAGAAAAAGTGAATTAAAACTGCAATTTTTTCTCCGTCTGAAAAACGCATCAAATCTCGAGTCAGCGATTTTTTAAGAAGTTCCGACATCGTCTTATATTCTTTCTCCGTATAACCGGATACTATTGCGTTTATCTGCTTTGCAGCATAGAGTAGTTCTTTAACCCTGCCTCACAATACTTTAAGCTGTTTTCTTGCTTCTGATTTCTGTATCACTTTTCGGTATCTTAACATCTCTGCTTATCTCGGTTCTGCAACTTATATGGAAGCGTATGAAAGCAAGATACCTGATGAGTTTATGGAGAAAAAGCCTGAAATAGGCGGTGTGTCAGTGGTGAGGATTAATCTATAACGGAAAAAGCTCCCTGAATCGGTTTTGACGCCGAAACAGAGAGCTTTGATGTTTTATTTATATGTATAAACTGAAATTCCTTTCCTTTTATGTTCGCTTGTCTTGTGCATACGCTCAACGATTATCTTCTTATCCTCAGGAATATCGCCGCCGGAAAGATAAC
>JAFVWD010000319.1 GCA_017501865.1 Clostridia bacterium
CTTCCTGCATAAACACTTTTTGCAAGGCGCTGACTTCCTACCTTTGTTTCTGTTACATTTCCGTAATTGTCATAAACAAAGCTGTACGTTTCAATTTTTTTGCCGGTTCCGTAAAAATCTATTGAACTCACACGGTTTCCGTCATAAAGGTATCTGAGCTTAGTAGTTTCTTCTGCACCGTTTATTATATTTGTTGTTAATACAGTTGAAAGCCTTGTATTGTTTGAATTATAACCATTTTCTGTGATTACACCTTTTGCGTTTGTCGTTGTCAGTGGTACACCTGTTTTCAGGTCATAGCTATACTTCGTTACATAGCCTCGTTCATCTTTGGTGCTTATGAGCTCTGAGCCTGCTCTTAATGTAACACCGCCTTCTGAACGTTCTTTGTTATATGTTCTGCTTGTTTTTATTACAGCACTTCCGCTACTGTTTTGCACCTCTGTTACAGTCGGACTTCCATATGCGTTATATGTATTTTTTGTTGTTAACCCTCTTGCCGACTTTGTTGTCAACAAATTATGATTATCGTCATACGTTGCTGTTGACTTAAAGCCTGCTGTATCTGTGTACGAGGTAAGGTCATTGTTATCGTTATACTCCGCATTTACCTTCTGCTCTGAGTTTGCACTCGTTGCTACAAGATTTCCTTTTTTGTCATATGTGTATGTTTGTGCCACATCCTTTATAAGCTGTAAGTGGTCAAAATACGCATAATTTTCCTGATAGCTGTATTTCGGTATTATCATTATACTTTGCGGTGTATATGTTTTTCCGCTTTCAGGACTTGTATACTTCAACGCAAAGCTCGTTGACGAATATTGCCAGCCGGATATGGTTGTGTTGAACTTTGCTGATTTTTTATACTGTGTTACTGTCGAGGTTGCACCTGTTGCTGTGTCTGTACAGGTGTACTTAACCCCAACCGCTATTTCAAACATTGTTTTGTTGCCTTCTTGGTGGAAGGTGTCATTTACTGCATATGCCGCTCCCCATCCGCTTAATATATATGTATCTTTAGCATTTGGAGCTACCGGTACTGTCTGACAAATACCTTTACTTTTAGCAGGTTCACCGCTTATTCTCAGACACGTACTACCTGCTTTATGTGAACCTGTTGAAACTCCGTCTAAAACGGTTCCGCTTGCAGTTTTTACAGAAAAATCTCCAACCGCTGTCCACAATGAAGGCAAGTATGAGCTATGCTTTTCAAAACTGCTGTTACTGAGCATATTGTAACCGCTTGATACACTTCCGACTTCTAACTGCATACTGTCAAAATATGCCGCTCCTGTCATATCTCTTAAGCATATATATGCACTGAGCGTTTTTACATTACTTGCTATTTCTACTGTTACACTCAATCTTCTCCAGCCGTTATTTATGCTTGTATCTGTTATGTCGGTTATTTTTTCTGAATAAACTGAATCTATTGCTGTGCCTGCACTGTCATATGTTGCTAACTGAATATATGCGCCCGCATTTGAGCTTGAATATTTTTTAGTAAGACTACCTGTTCGCACATATGCTGAGAATGTATATCGCTTTCCGACAGTTGGGTTTGCTAAATTCTGACGGAAATAACTTACACCGTTACTACTGAATGCTGTGTTCTTCAACTGCAAAGATTTTTTACCCGTATGGTAAACACTTGCTGCTGCACCGGTTGCTGTAACCGTACTGCTTTTTACAAAGCTCCAATCGCTCGTACTTTCAGCATTACTGTTACTTAAAAGATTAACTGTATTTTTTCCTAAAGATGCACTTGAGGACACCTTGTTTGCCGAACCGAGTGTTGAACTGCCCGAGGTGTAAGTATAGTTACTTGCACCTATTTCTGCACCTGAGCCGTAGCTCACCTGTTGTGAAATAGTTTTTCCGAAATTGTCAAACTGCAGGGTTGTTACAATATCGTCGTCGCCTTTATCTGCTGTAACACCCGATTCCCCAAGTGCGTAGTTATACCCGTCAAGTCCGCTTGTTCTTACTACGGTTTTGTTGTAAGCACTTCTGTTAAAGGTTACTACCTGACCTATGTTGTCGCCACCGTATTCTTTTACTGCTTTTATTTCGTATCTGCCGTTTTCTGTAGAATAGTCAAAATTAAGCTTGTAGCCGTCATTTGCCTCTACATAGTTTATTAAAGTACTTGTACTTGTTCCGTAATCTATTGTTGTCTTTGTACCGTCAGGGTATGTTACGTAATTTAATAAACCGGATGAAGTATAAAGTGTTGTTACTCTTCCTGCACTGTCTGTTATGGTTTTTATGTAACCGTTATTCACTCCGGATGTCTCGTAATAACCGAATGTAAATTTACGACCTGTACCGTCTACTATATTATCTATTATTTTATATCCTGTAGCACCGTTTTCTTTCTGGAAATTTACCTGTATTACATTTCCGTTTGCATCCTTTAATGAGAACAGATTACCTGCCTCATTAAAGTAACGCAAATTGCCGTTCTTGTCGCTTATTCTGTATTTGTACGAACTATCATCTTTTTTTATTAATGTTAAACCGAGTCCGTCCTCATCTTTATATACAGTATTTCCGTCTTCGGTTACTTTTCTTATGTAGTGCTCTGTTCCGTCGCCGTCTGTGTAAACGTAAGGATAGTTGCTTGCAGAACTACCTGTTAAACCATACTCTGTTGACGGCAACACCGTTTCTTGAATACTTAATCTGAAGCCCTTACCCGGTGTTGTTTTGCTCGAGTTATTTTTACCCGCGCTGAACTTTTCACCTGCACAGTAACTGTTGTAATATGCTTTTAATGTTAACGGCATTCTTTCGCCTACACTTGAAATCAACGGCAACTCGTACACAAGGTTTCCTGTGTAGTCATTTATATGTGCCGCACCTGCAGTATCAATTGAATAGCTTGAGTAGCTCCAATAACCCTCAAGTCCCTTGTTGTTTCTGAAGGTTACAGTCAACATCGGGTAAGCATTTACATCATATTCATCGCCTGAATAAATCTGTGTTCCATAAGACTCTGACTCATTTGCCGACACTAATGCTATACCGTTATTAGGTTCACCCTCGTACCATTCTTTTACCGTTTTTGTTATGTCTAACCAATACTCGTCCACACCGCTCTTTGTTATTTCGCAATAATCGAGCACCAGGTTACTTTCATATGTCGGTTGGTTATTCCAGCTTAACGGATTGGCATTACTCCAAGCCGTTTTTACTTTATGTACATTTAAAAAGTTGTTTTTACCGTCACCTACAAGTGCTGACTTCTGAGTAAAATGTACACTTGCATTTTGTATTACCGAACAACCGTCAGGCAAAGTCGGTAACTTAAATTTTACAAATGCTCTTGTAGTTCCTACACTTACCACACCTGCATAAATCTGATACTCATATAAATGTGTACTGTTAGGTTGCTCCTTTAACACAAAGTTGTCTAATATATCGTCTCTTGCTACATCAAGTATTATTGTAGGGTCTATTACTACAGGGTACACTCTTTCCTTGTCATTTAACCAATTATTTGAAGCTTTAACTGTAAGAATATAGTTTCCTTTTTTCTCAGTTATGTCCATTTCCACATCATATGAATATTCTCCGTTTGAGTCATACATATATGGTTTTTCTATTAATGACACAGATTTTGTACACTCTTTGTCGCTGTAAAGCATTATTGACCCGTCTTTTTCTTTCTTGGGGTAAAGTCCGTCTGTATCTACAACAAACTCAAATTTGTTTTTGTCTTGTTTGCTGTTTAAAACAATACTTTCTTTAATTTTGTTTGGTGATACTTCGTATTCTATATCTACCTCGTTATAAATATTTTCATATGTTAACGCACTTTTTTGATTTGATACCATTAACATTTTATTTTTTTCGGTTGGTTTTTCACCTTTTTCATTTACCGCTTCTCCACCCGAAAAATTCTCGCGTATTCTGTTCGATTTTAATTCTTCACTTTTTCTCGCTTCACCCTTTGTTTTTTTGAAAAGCTTATTTTCTACTACGGGTGAAAACTTAATTTCGTATTCATCTGCCGAAACCGAAATCTGTTCAGAATTATCCTCTTTGAACTCCTCCGGAAATGTCATTCCTTGGTCTGTATTTTCAATTACAAATTCTTCTTCGTTCACTCTCTCTTCGATGCTGTAGTCATACTCTTTCCATTCACCATTTTCTTTGTAGTGAACAGGCGCAGTATAGCTTGCCGCCATATATGACCCATCTGAAAGTCTGAAATATTTGGTATCTGCTGTACGCATTTCCTCAATTTCACAAATTATTTCCGCTTCTTCTGCTGAGGCTTCACTTTCAACCTCTTCTTTTTCTGTGTCTTCTGCATTTTCTTCTGTCTCTTCAATAATTTCTGTATTCAACTCAGTTTCTTCGCTGATTTCTGCTGCAAATACAGGAGTTGCAACCGAAAACACCCCAAACAATGTCAATACCGCTAATATTACCGAGAGTACTTTTATTCTTTTCTTCATTTTTTTCTCCTTTGTTTTTTTATCAGCCCTTTTTCCGTGATTTTCTAATCACGTTCTCTTCTTTCCTCCCTTCTTTCTAAGAGCCTCTTTTTATATATGTCGAATTTTGCAAAAGACTACACAAAAATTTTCAAATTTTTATTTTTCTGTTTTTTCGGCAACACAGACAAAAAAGCCGTTGTAATTTTAGTTAATTACAACAGCTTTTTAACATCATATTTTTGTAAGCTTAGCCCACGATTATTTAATTTTTGGTCAGAATATTCAAAATCTGAGAGTAAATTTCTGACGGATTATTAAGGAAATTCTCTCTTAACTGCTCCGCTTGCAAAATATCTGCAGCATATAAAGAGAGTGTGAGAAGATTTTCACCGAGTGCATCTATTTCGATAGTCACGTTATAGCCTGTTTCGGTTTTCTTAATATCCACCTTAGTTTCTCTTTCAGCCTTTGCGCGCGCTAACATTCTCAAGGCAGAATTTACGGAGCGTTCTCTCAATGTATTTGTCAGAGTTGTTTCAAGAGTCTCAGCATTGTTTTTACCTGCTTCTGTAACTGTTAAGCAAGTTTCTTCAAGATATGTCTGTTCCTGTATCATTTTCTGATTAAGCAAATCATCAATTGCTTCATTCAAATCAAAATAATTAACAAGTCCTGTCTCCTGAAGGCAGTCACAGAGCTGTTTTCTGCTCATAGGCTCTTTGACTCTTGCTAACATATAACAAACGAGAATCTTTATCTCTAACATATTACGAAGCCCGCCGAGAACTATATCTCCTGCAAAAGCATCGAATTCAACCAAATTTAAACACTCCCTTTACCAAAAATCAAGCCTCGCGTTCAGAATAGTGATGTGCCTGTTCAAGCATCATATCTTTAACCTTCATAAGTCTTGTAGTTGTACTTCTGTCATTTTCGTCAAGCTTCATTGTAATATACTTTATTGTTTCCTCGTACTGCGGAATCATAATATATTCAAGAGCATTTACCCTGCGTCGGGTCTTCTCTATTTCGCTTGCCATTAAGCTACAGGCTTTTTCTACCTCTGCAAGACGTATCATTTTAGGCATTATTTCTGAAAATGCTTTTACTGCTTCATCCAAATCGGCAGCTGTTTCAGCATAACCGTAAGAATATATATCGTTTTCGTCTGCTGTTTTGAACTTAACACTAAACTCAGGAATTAAAACACTCATAACATTTTTTTCTGAAATGTCAAGATACATTTCTTGCTTAGGCATTAAAAGTGCTACGTTGAGTGCCTCGTCACTCATAGCAGAACGGGCAAGCGACATATAGCCGTTAGCTTTTTTCAAGCCTTGTTCAACCTCTGAACGAAGTGCTTTATTTTCTCTCACCAAATCAAGAAAACGTCGCATAAGCTCATCGCGCTTATCTTTAAGAAGCTTGTGACCACGACGTGCCGTTGTCAGCTTTCTTTTTAAATTGGTAAGTTCCATTCGCGTAGGATTCACATTAAGACGTGCCATATATCCTCACCGCCTTTCGATCTTAAGATTTTAATCCTTATTATAATATTTGTCAAGGAATTCGTCGCTGATACGTTTTAACTCACTTCTCGGAAGAATTCTTAAAAGCTCCCAACCGATGTCAAGTGTTTCTTCTATAGTACGATCTGTAAGGAAACCTTGTGAAACATATTTTTCTTCGAATTCAGTTGCAAATTTTGCATAAAGCTTATCTATATCGGTAAGAGCGGCTTCACCGAGAACAACCATAAGTTCTTTTGCATCCTTACCTCTCGCATAGGCTGAGAAAAGCTGATTCATTGTGTTTGAATGGTCTTTTCTTGTTTTGCCTTCGCCTATACCTTTATCTTTAAGACGTGAAAGTGAAGGAAGAACATCAATTGGTGGTGTTATTCCTTTACGGTGTAATTCACGGCTGAGGATAATCTGACCCTCTGTAATGTAGCCTGTAAGGTCAGGAATCGGGTGAGTTTTATCGTCTTCAGGCATTGAAAGAATCGGAATCATTGTAATACTACCGTCTTTACCCTCCTGACGACCTGCTCTTTCATAAATTGTAGCAAGGTCAGTGTACATATAACCGGGGTAACCACGTCTGCCGGGAACCTCTTTACGTGCTGCTGAAACCTCACGAAGAGCATCGGCATAGTTTGTGATATCTGTAAGAATAACAAGAACGTGCATACCCTTTTCAAATGCAAGGTACTCTGCTGCAGTAAGCGCCATTTTAGGTGTGGCAATTCTTTCAATAGCAGGGTCATTTGCAAGGTTAGAGAACATTACTGTTCTGTCAAGTGCACCTGTTTTTCTGAAGCTTTCAATAAAGAAGTTTGATTCTTCAAAGGTAATACCCATAGCTGCAAAAACAACAGCGAACTGCTCATTGTCACCAAGCACCTTTGCCTGACGGGCAATTTGTGCTGCAAGGTCAGCATGAGGGAGACCTGAAGCTGAGAATATAGGAAGCTTCTGTCCTCTAACCAGAGTATTAAGTCCGTCAATAGCTGAAACACCTGTCTGAATAAACTCCTGCGGATAGCTTCTTGCTGCAGGATTCATTGGTGTACCGTTAACATCAAGACGTTTTTCAGGAATGATTTCAGGACCGTCATCTATAGGACGACCAAGACCGTCGAAAACGCGTCCGAGCATATCAATAGAAACACCAAGCTCCATTTGTCTTCCTAAAAATCTTACCTTACTGCTTGAAAGGTTAATACCTGTAGAATTTTCAAAAAGCTGTACAAGCGCATTTGTACCGTTTATTTCAAGAACACGGCAACGTCTTGTTTCGCCGTTCGCAAGCTCGATTTCACCAAGCTCTTCAAACTTAACACCTTCAACATCACGAACAAGCATAAGTGGGCCCGCAACTTCTTCAAGAGTTCTGTATTCTTTTGGCATTATAACTCCTCCTTCTTGTCGCAAGCTTCTGAAAGTTCATCTGCAAGACGTTTTATTATTACATCATACTGTGTATCGGTATCATCTTCTTTTATATATTTAAATCTACCGATTGCTTCTCTTACAGGAAGTCCTGCAAGGTCATTTACATTTGCACCCTTTTCTATTGCTTCAAGTGATTGCTCATAGTAAGCAATAACGAGCTTCATCATAAGATATTGTTTATGAAGTGATGTATAAGTATCTACCTCATGGAATGCAAGTTGGTGCAAGAAGTCCTCACGAATTGAACGCGCTGCTTCCATTTTGATTCTGTCTGCAGGTGAAAGTGCATCCATACCAACAAGCTTAACAATTTCATCGAGTGCAGCCTCATCTGAGAGAAGACTCATCATTTTACCTCTTAAAGCAGTCCACTCTGTATTAACATTAGCATTGAACCAAGCGCCCAATGAATCTGCATAAAGTGAATAGCTTGTAAGCCAGTTAATTGCAGGGAAATGACGTTTGTAAGCAAGTGCTGAATCAAGTCCCCAGAACACTTTTACTATACGAAGTGTAGCTTGTGAAACAGGCTCGGAAATATCACCACCCGGAGGTGAAACCGCACCGATAACTGAAAGTGCGCCTTCTTCCTCTGTACCTAAGGTAAGAATTCTACCTGCTCTTTCATAGAACTGTGCAAGACGTGAACCAAGGTATGCAGGGTAACCTTCTTCACCCGGCATTTCTTCAAGACGACCTGACATTTCACGAAGAGCCTCTGCCCAACGTGATGTTGAGTCCGCCATAAGTGCTACAGAATAACCCATATCTCTGAAGTATTCTGCAATTGTAATACCTGTATAAATTGATGCTTCACGAGCTGCAACAGGCATATCTGAAGTGTTTGCAATAAGAACAGTTCTCTCCATAAGAGATTTACCTGTGTTAGGGTCAATAAGCTCAGGGAACTCATTGAGAACGTCAGTCATTTCGTTACCGCGTTCACCGCAACCAATGTAAACAACGATATCTGCCTGTGCCCACTTTGCGAGCTGATGCTGTGTAACTGTTTTACCACTACCAAATGGTCCCGGAATAGCAGCAACACCACCCTTTGCTATAGGAAACATTGCATCTACAACACGTTGTCCTGTAACAAGCGGAACATCCGGTGAAAGCTTTTTGCTGTAAGGTCTGCCCTTACGAACAGGCCATTTCTGCATTAAGGTAAGCTTTTCTTCCACACCTTTTTCATTGACAATTGTACCGATTGCTTCTTCAACGGTAAAATCGCCTTCGTTAATTTCTTTAATAGTACCTGACATAACAGGAGATAAAAGAATTTTATGATTTACAACATCTGTTTCTTTAACAGTACCTAAAACCATACCACCCTTTACAGTGTCACCTGCTTTTACTTCAGGAACAAAATGCCATTTTTTATCTCTGTCAAGAGAAGGCACTTCAATACCTCTTGTGAGGTTATTACCAATTTTTTCTTTAATTTTTTCAAGCGGTCTCTGAATACCATCGAAAATAGAACCTATAAGACCGGGTCCTAACTCAACACTAAGCGGTGCACCTGTTGATTCAACCGGCTCACCTGTACCAAGACCTGCTGTTTCTTCATAAACCTGAATAGATGCTTTATCGCCATGCATCTCAATGATTTCGCCAATAAGTCTGTGTTCACTAACACGAACAACGTCGAACATATTGGCATCTCTCATACCCTCTGCAATAACAAGAGGACCTGAGACTTTTAAAATCGTTCCAGTGCTCATATTATTCTGCCCTTTCTAAATTGTTAAACCCATATTTAAATAAAGTAACTTTTATAGTTATTTATCTGATAAAATATCAGAGCCAACAGCCTGCTCAACAAATCGACTTACATTTTTAAGACCGACTCCTGTATTACCGCTTACACCCGGAATAGGTATTATAACCGGCAACGGACTGTTTTGATATCTTTCGAGCTCCTCGGGAATTTTAGAAAGAAGCTCTTCGGTAATATAAATTACAGCTACGTCATCTTCGGCAAGTTTTTTAATTTTAACTCTCGCTTCGTGAGGGTCATCAATAAAATACACCGACAAACCGAGAGAAGCAAAGCCGTATATACTGTTTCTGTCGCCAATTGCTGCTATTTTATACATACAACCTTCTCACTCTCTCTCTTATTATTTGCGGAGCCAAACTATTTTCTTTTGCAGCCATAACTATACGAACGGTTTTAATTTCGTTCTCTTTAGCAAAATAATAACCTGCAAGCGGTAAAAATCCGAATGCTTCATATTTTGCATTTTCAACTGCTGAAATTATATGGTCATCACACCATTTTTCAAATGCAACAGATGACTCTTTAAGAAGCTCTGCGGCTTCTTTATAACCTACTCTGGCAATATAATCAATAACCTTTTCAGTACCGTCAAGTGCTGCCCTTTTTAATAATGAAATATCTACTGCGGAACACTGTGCAAGTGCTGCATCGAGAAATTCCTTATCTTTACCCGTAAGAGCTGCACGATATGCTATTTTCATATCGGCAACCGCCACCGTAAAATCTGCAAGTCGTGTAAGTGTTTCATTCTTTAATCTTTTTGCAAATTCAAGGAATGTTTCGAGTGATTTTTTATCAATCACAGTATCCGAAAGCTGACCGTCTGCTTTTTGTGTAAGTATTTCGTAGCTTTCCTTTGCAACGTCAACCATATACTCGGGAAGTATTGAAAAATCCTTCTCAGTAACCGCTTTAACAATCACCTCATTCGGAACATTTGCAGGCTGAATTAAAAACTCGTCTGCCTTCTGCCCTGAAACAAATGATTTCAACGCGGCTTTAAGATTCATAAAAGAATTACGCACAGTTAAAAATTCCAATTTTTCTTTATCGGGAGCAATATCTACAAGCAAATCCCAGGCTTTTTTCTGCTCTCTCAATAAAATTTCGGAAACATCTGTCGTATTTGAAACATCATAACCTATCTCGCCAAGCTTTTTTAATGCTTCTGCATAATCAGACGCATTTATAAGCTGTTCGATTTTATCGGCATTTAACAGAGAATTCTCGTTGCTTCTGATTCTTGCTACAGCGTAAACATACTCAAGCTCGTGCATATTTACACCGTCCTTTCAAAAATAAAGAATTAAAAGAGAATCTCTGAAACCTTATCTCGAAGCTCATCTTTAATTGCAGATGCAATTGCTTCAAAACTACAATTTTCTTCTATATCGCCGTAAATTAATATACAGCC
>JAFVWD010000320.1 GCA_017501865.1 Clostridia bacterium
AATCAATTAAATTTTTTATAAAGTGCGTGTTACCGCAACCGGGGCATTTTAAGCTTGTTAATTCGTAAAACAAGCACTTAAAACCAAATCCGGTACGGTCATATATTATATATACACACAATCCGAGGAAAAGTGAAATTGTTGTCAGAAAAATAAGCTTTAATATGCGTTGATTGAAAATTACTTTCATTAAATCACCTGAATAATAATATCAGAATTTGAATGATTATGCAACTTTTAGTTGACGAGAGTCGTTTTGCTGTGTTATAATCATAAAAAAAGTATGGAGGAATTAATAATGCAGCTTGAAAAAAGAGAGATTGTTACAGCTATAATACTTTCAATTGTAACTTGTGGTATTTATGGTATTATCTGGGGAGTGAAAATCGCAAAAGATTCAGTTAAAGTAAAAAATCCTGAAGATGATGCTTTGGCAGAAATTCTTCTTGTTATTTTCTTACCGTTCATAGGCTTTTATCTTTGTGAAAAGAAGCTTACAGAAGGTTGTCGCGCACGCGGAATTCCGCATGATGATAATTCGGTTCTGTACCTCATTCTTGGTCTTTTTGGTCTTGGTATTGTCGATTATTGTCTTATGCAAAGTGAGCTTAATAAACTTGCAGAAGCAGGTTTTGTTTTTGATGCTCAGCAACCGAATTACTACCAACAGCAGGGCGGTTATGGCTATACTCAACCTAATTACCCACCGCAAAATGAACCTTATCAGGATTATAACAACAATAACAACAATCAGATGTAATTTAAGAACAGGCAGTAAAAAACAAAAGTTTTTTACTGCCTGTTTTTTAGCGTTACCGAAACAATTTCAGGTGGGTTGTTAATCCTTAAAGGTATAATACTATTACCTAAACCGCGGCTGACAACCATGGTGGTGTTATTTTCATTGAAAATTCCTGAGTCATATTCGGGGAAAAGACCTTGCTCGGGAGCAATTATTCCGCCTATTAAAGGGAGTCTGAACTGTCCGCCGTGCGCATGGCCTGAAAAAACTAAATCTATATTTGTTTTCGCGTATTCAGGAAAAAGCTCGGGGTGATGAGCAAGAAGAATTGAGAAATATGCTTCATCATTTAAGCTGTTGATTTTTTCTGTTGTTTTATCAATGTATTTTTCACCGAATTCAGTTTTGTAAGCTGAAGCATCATTAATTCCTGTTATCAGAATTTTTTCAGAGTTTTTTTCTATAAAAGTGTTCTCATCCTTCAGAATTTTTACACCTGCTTCGCTGAGTCTTGTAATATATTTTTCATATATTTCAGTTTCAATACTCAGCTCGTGATTTCCCGGTACGAAATATATATCACAAATTTTCATTGCATTTTCTGCAAATTGCAACGAGATATCAATATCGGTGTTGAATCTGTCAACAGAATCACCTGTAATAAAAATGACATCAGGTTTTTCTTTTTGTATTGATTCAAGTAATTTTTCATTAGATGAACCAAAGAGTGTGTTGTGTAAATCTGAAATTTGTACTATTTTAAAATTATTGAAGCTGTCAGGGATTTTTTCATTAGTAACTGTATATTGCGTTGTCTGCACAGTAAAGTTCGAGTAAATAATAAAAATCAGCAGAATAACACAAATAACAAGAAATGCTGCAATTAATTGCCATTGCTTTTTTATCAGGGAAATCATTTTATTCCTCCACGATTTCAAAATTACCGCTTCTTAATATTCTCAGTAAATCCTCATTTGTTTTTATGGGCTCGTATGTAATTATACCTGTAATACCTGCACCGCTTTCTCTGTGGCAATCACTTCCGGCGGTTCTTATTTTAAGATTTGCTTTATCTGCCCAAACAAGAGCTTTTTTATTTTCTTCTTCCGGAGACTTTCCGTTTTTTATTTCGACACCGTCAAGATATTTTTCGTTTGCACGTCTTATATAAGGTCTGAAAGGATGAGCCTGAACAGTAACGAATCCGTTTTTCTTAAAAAGCTTGTAGGCTCGTTTTAAGTAAAAAGACAGTAAAAACGGGGAGTTTTCTAAAAATTCTTCTGTTACACCGTAAACCAGATAGTCATTTACGGTTGCATAAAATCTGATTTCCATTCCGAGTAATACAGAAAAGCCTTCATCTTCATACTTTTTTGCTTCTCTGTAGCCCTTCAAATAGTGCTCGACAGCCTTTTTCTTGTTAAAGAATTCATTTAAATGAAAGGTCATAGGCGAGTAGTGGTTTGTTACTACAA
>JAFVWD010000321.1 GCA_017501865.1 Clostridia bacterium
ACTGTAGAGGATACTATTTCTATTCTTCGCGGGCTGAAAGAACGTTACGAGGTTTACCACGGAGTGAAAATTCAGGACGGCGCCTTGATTTCTGCAGCGACTCTCTCTAACAGATATATTCAAGATAGATTTTTGCCCGATAAGGCGATTGATTTAGTTGACGAAGCATGCGCCTTAATTAAAACAGAAATGAACTCAATGCCAACAGAACTCGACGAAATTTCGCATAAAATTATGCAGCTTGAAATTGAAGAGGCGGCACTCAAAAAAGAGACCGACAGGCTTTCACAGGACCATCTTGAGGATATAAGAAAAGAACTCTCTGATTTAAGAGATGAGTTTAATGAAATGAAGCTCCGTTGGGAAAATGAAAAAGGCTCTATAAATAAGGTTCAGAAAATAAGAGAAGAGATTGAAAGTGTAAATGCTGAAATTGAAAAAGCACAGAACTCTTACGATCTGACAAAAGCGGCAGAGTTGAAATACGGTAGATTACCGTTGCTGCAAAAAGAGCTCGAGGAGTCAGAAAAGCTTGTTGAGAACGAAAATAACAATACGCTTCTGCGAGATAAGGTAACCGATGATGAAATTGCGCGCATAGTTGCAAGGTGGACAGGTATTCCTGTTTCAAAATTGGCACTTAGTGAAAGGGAAAAGGTGCTTAATTTAAGTGATATTTTGCATAAGAGAGTAGTTGGTCAGGACGAAGCTGTTTCTAAAATAAGCGATGCGATACTTCGTTCAAGGGCGGGTATAAAGGACCCGAGAAGACCAATAGGTTCATTTTTATTCTTAGGCCCTACAGGTGTTGGTAAAACAGAGCTCGCCAAGGCACTTGCTGAAGCACTTTTTGATGACGAGCACGCAATGACAAGAATTGATATGAGTGAGTATATGGAAAAACACTCAGTTTCACGTCTTATAGGTGCACCTCCCGGATATGTAGGGTTTGATGAGGGCGGTCAGCTTACTGAAGCAGTCAGAAGAAAGCCTTACACAGTTCTTCTTTTTGATGAGGTGGAAAAAGCTCACTCTGATGTTTTTAATATTCTTCTGCAGGTTTTAGATGATGGTAGAATTACAGACAGTCAGGGCAGAACAGTCGATTTTAAAAATACAATTATCATTCTTACTTCTAATTTAGGTTCGGAATTTTTACTTTCCGGTATTGAAGAAAACGGCAATATTAAAGAAGAAGCCAGAAACAATGTTATGGCTCTTTTAAAGAAGTCATTCCGTCCTGAATTTTTAAACAGGCTTGACGAAATAGTTCTTTACAAACCATTGTCAAAAGCCAATATATTAGGCATAACAGAGCTTTTAATAGAAGATTTAAGAAAACGTGTTGAACAAAAACAGCTGAAGCTTACGGTGACTGAAAAAGCAAAGGAATATATAGCAGAAGAGGGGTATGACCCTGCATTCGGTGCGAGACCTCTTAAGAGGTTTGTTCAGTCTGCGGTTGAAACACTCATAGCACGAAAAATTATTTCAGAAATAAATGAGCCGGGAGCAGAAATAATAGTTGATTTTGACGGCATAAGTCTTATAATAAAATAAACA
>JAFVWD010000322.1 GCA_017501865.1 Clostridia bacterium
ACCTTACCACTAATTACAAAGGAATTGTCGTAACCGACCATATGAATTCCTCAACATTTTCCAAAGAGCCTTACAAAAGTGCTGACTGGAACACAAAAATCGATCATTTTCTTGAAGGGTATAAAATCTTAAAAGAAGAACTGAATGGCAAAATGATTGTACTTCTCGGTATGGAAATAAATTTTTACGAAAGTGAAAACGATTACCTTGTTTACGGTGTTACCGAAGAGTTTTTGAGAAGCAACGGTGATTTAATGGCATATTCACCCGAGGACTTTTCAGAGCTCTGTAAAAAGAACGGGTTACTGTTTTTACAGGCGCATCCGTTCAGACGCGGTTTAACTGTTGAAGATTGGGAAATTCTTGACGGTTACGAAGTTTTTAACGGTAATCCGAGACATTACTCCTCTAACCCTGTAGCTGAAGCATGGGCAAAATTCCACAATAAGGATATTGTTGTTTCCGGATCAGATTTTCACGAGGTTGAGGACCTGGCTCACGGCGGAATTTATTTTAATGAAAAAATAAAAACGAACGAAGACCTTTTAAGAGAATTAAAATCACTCAACTACACTCTTTTCAAGGCTGAGTTCAAGCATACAAGATAACCCCAAGGAGTAAAAATATGATTGCTGTTGTTTGTCTCGATGAAAATAACGGAATGCTGTTTAACAACCGCCGACAAAGCAGAGACGAAAAAATTATTGAAGATATAATCAGTCATTCAGACGGAAATAAAATACTTATAACCTCTTTTTCTGAGTCTCTCTTCAAAAATTATGAAGGAGCCGTTTCTGTAAGTGATTCATCGTTTAATAATGCAGGAGAAAATGACATTTGTTTTATTGAAAGCATTGATTTTGAAAAAATCAGAAGCAGAATAAATAAGCTTATTATTTACCGTTGGAACAGAGTTTACCCTGCCGATGTAACCTTTGACCCTTCTCACTTCAGATTGATTGAAACCACCGAATTCATCGGTAGCTCTCACAATAGCATTAAAAAGGAAATATATTCACTATGAAAAACTATTTTAAATTTTTTGTGCTTATAACAGCACTCCTTATAGCTTGCTCCTCATGTGGCGGTAATGCCCCTGACACAAGCCTTACTGAAATTAATACCGAAGCCTCTCAAAATATAACAACAGAAGCTTTTTCAGAAAGCACATCTTCTGCTGTAACAAATGAAAGCATTTCTTTACCGATTACAGAGAAAAATGAAGACTTCAGCTCTTCTTATATTCCCGAATATTCAGGTAAGGCTTATATTCCTCTTAATAACAACACACCTCAGTTTAAAGATGAAGAAATGACAACACGCGCATTTGAAGATTACGAAAGTCTGGATTACCTCGGACGTTGCGGTACTGCTTTTGCCTGTCTCGGAAAAGAAACTATGCCCACAGAAGAACGCGGTGAAATAGGCATGGTTAAACCAAGCGGTTGGCACACAGTAAAATATGACTGTGTAGACGGTAAATACTTATATAACCGTTGTCACCTTATAGGCTTTCAGCTTTCAGGTGAAAATGCAAACGATGAAAACCTTATAACAGGTACTCGTTTTATGAACACAGAAGGTATGCTGCCTTTTGAAAATATGGTTGCAGACTATATAAAAGAAACAAACAATCACGTTATGTACAGAGTAACACCTGTTTTTGAAAACGAAAATCTGATTTGTAAAGGGGTTCAGATGGAAGCCTGTTCTGTTGAAGACAACGGTGAAGGTATTTTCTTTAATGTATTTTGCTACAATGTACAGCCTTCAATTAAAATAGATTACGAAACAGGTGAAAGCTCATTAATAGCAAAGCTTACCGAAGCGCCTTTTGAAACTTCAGACAATGCGTCCTCCGAAGCTTATATTTTAAATACAAACTCTAAAAAATTTCACACACCCGGTTGTTCATCTGTTAACAGAATGGCAGAAAAAAACAAGAAAGAATTCAAAGGAAAACGCAGTGATTTAATAGCTGACGGCTACTCTCCGTGCAGTAACTGCAACCCTTAAATATTCTCCTATATAGAAAACGAGCTGTAAAAACAAAAGTTTCTACAGCTCGTTATTATTATACTGTAATCAAACCACAGGTTATGCAAAAATATGCAGAGTAAATACACAGAAGAATTACACCTTGCCAACGCATAAACTTTGCCGTAACAAATGACGGAACAAGTGTTAAAAGTGTTGCAATAACGCAGATTGTAATATCTATTCCCGATTGCTCCCAGCTGAGCGGAAGTTTACCTCCGCTTATAATTGCGGTTAAAGGTAAAATTAAAGTTAAGTCGATTACATTAGCACCGACAATGTTACCGAACGAAAGTGATGACTGCTTTTTAGAGAATGCGGTAATAGCGGTTATCATCTCAGGTAACGATGTGCCAAGTGCAATAACTGTAGTAGATATTACCCTCTCACTTACACCAAAAATACGGGCAATTTCGCCACCGTTATAAACTAAAAGCTCTGAGCCCAGAACTAAAAAAACAGCGCTCAAAATAAATTTCAGAATATCTTTGGTACGTGTATTTCTGTTTAATTCTATCTCCTCTTCCTGAATATGAGTCTGTCTTTTAAACTCATACGGAACAGTATTTTCATAAGCAGATTTTATATTCAGCACAATAAAAATACCAAAAAGAATTAAAAACAGCACCACACAAATTACGTTAATTTCTCTTACGAAGGCACAATACCCTAAAACCGCCACAGCTACAACAAGCAGTATGCTTTCCCGAACGTAATTCAGACGTTTAAAAATAGACGGTAAATATATAAATGAAAGAGCAATCATAACACCGAAATTTGCTGTGACACTTCCTACTGAGGTGCCGAAAGCAATAGAGGGCACATCCTGAAAAGAAGCAAAAAGAGAAACGAAAATTTCAGGTAAAGTTGTTGCAACACTTATTAAAGTTGCACCTATTATAAATTTGGGAATTCTTGAAGCTGTTGCAATACGAGAAGCACTTTCAACAAAAGTTTCGCTACCCTTGACAGTAAGAAACAGCCCTACCGAAAACAGAAAAACTGCCATGGCAATTGACATAACAACAACTCCTTTCTTCCTTTTTAAAATTACTTTTCAAGATGTTAACACAAATAAAATGCTATGTCAACATATTATTACTTTTATACTTTAAATTTTCTGATTGATGTGATATTATATATTCATAAAATGAGCAGAGGTGTTAAAAATGAAAACTTTTCTTTTTCAGGGTGACTCAATCACAGATGCCGACAGACGCCGTGAAGATATAAACAATTTCGGCTACGGTTACCCGAATATTGTTGCGGCAAAATATATGAGCGAATACCCAAATAAATTCACATTCATAAATAAAGGTATAAGTGGTAACAGAATCGTTGACCTTTACGCAAGAATAAAAATTGATTTAATAAACTTAAAACCTGACTATCTTAGCATTTTAATCGGCATTAACGATGTATGGCACGAGCTTTCCTCAGAAAATGGCGTTGATAATGAAAAATTCAAAAAAATTCTTTCTATGCTTATTGAAGAAGTGAAAGAAGCATTA
>JAFVWD010000323.1 GCA_017501865.1 Clostridia bacterium
ATACTCAGGAGCAGGTACGTGAGCTTATAACCGCTTACGGCGAGCTGGGCGAAGATGGACTTTGGAGGAATATAGAAAAATTCCTTAAAAAGGTAATTCCTGTTGCAGAAGAGTGCGGTGTAAGAATGGCTATTCACCCGGATGACCCGCCATACCCGATTTTCGGGCTTCCGAGAATTATTACAAATGAAGAGAATCTTGACAGGTTCCTTAAATTGGTTGACAGCCCTGCAAACAGTCTTTGCCTTTGCACAGGCAGTCTTGGCTGCGCAAAGAGTAACGATATTCCTAAGATGATTGAAAAATACGCAAAGATGGACAGAATTGCATTTATGCATATACGTAATGTTAAAATTATGGATGACGGTTCATTTGAAGAAAGAGCACATCTTTCAGATTGCGGTTCGTTAGATATGTATGAAATAGTTAAAGCACTTGTTAAAAACGGTTACGACGGTTATGTAAGACCTGACCACGGCAGAATGATCTGGGGTGAAACAGGTAAACCGGGTTACGGTCTTTTTGACAGAGCATTGGGTGCTACCTACATTAACGGATTATTTGAAGCTTTAGAAAAGGAGTACAAATAATATGAAACAAAATGTTTTGAACACAGATTTAACAGGTAAGGTTGCTGTCGTAACAGGTGCAGGCGGAGTTCTTTGCAGCTACTTTGCAAAGGTTCTTGCACGTGCAGGTGCCAAGGTTGCGTTGCTTGATTTGAATGAAGAAGCAGCCAAAGGCTTTGCAGAAGAAATTGTAGCCGAAGGCGGAGTTGCAAAAGCATATGCGTGTAATGTTTTAAATAAAGAAATTTGCTACAGTGTGGCAGAAGCGGTTTTAAAGGATTTGGGTCCGTGCGACATTCTTGTTAACGGTGCAGGCGGAAATAATCCTAAAGCTACTACAGATAAAGAGTATTTTGAATTAGGCGATATTGATGCTGACACAAAATCATTCTTTGACCTTGATGCAGACGGTGTGGGCTTTGTGTTCAACCTTAATTTCCTTGGTACACTTATTCCTACACAGGCATTTGCAAGGCAGATGGTAGGCAGAGAGGGTTGTAATATTCTTAACATTTCTTCTATGAATGCTTACACACCGCTTACAAAAATACCGGCATATTCAGGTGCAAAGGCAGCTATATCTAATTTTACACAATGGCTTGCAGTACACTTTTCAAAGGTTGGCATAAGAGTTAATGCTATTGCTCCGGGATTTTTCTCTACAAAGCAAAATGCTAAGCTTTTGTTTAATGAAGACGGTACACCTACAGCAAGAACAGGTAAAATTCTTGCAGCAACACCAATGGGCAGATTCGGTGAAAGTGAAGAATTAGAGGGCGGACTCTTATTCTTGGTTAATAACGATGCAGCAGGCTTTATTACAGGTGTTGTTTTACCTGTAGACGGCGGATTTTCAGCATATTCAGGAGTGTGATTTAAATGGAAAAAAATATTCCGGTTGTAGTTATTAAAGAAATGTCTGAGACAGATAAAATTTTAACTGCTCTTCAGAATGTCGGCATTAATTGTGCAGAGATTACCTTCCGTACAGCATGTGCGGCTGAGGCTATAAAATATGCAAGAGAAAAGTACCCTGCCATGAATGTAGGTGCGGGTACCGTAATAAATGCAGAACAATGTAAAACCGCACTTGAAGCAGGTGCACAGTTCATTGTTTCACCGGGGCTTTCGGTAGCAGTTGCAGAAATATGTAAAGAGAAAAACATTCCTTATTATCCGGGTTGCGTAACACCTACAGAAATTATGCAGGCGCTTGAGTTAGGCATAACAACAGTAAAATTCTTCCCGGCAAACATTTACGGCGGTTTAAAAGCTTTAAAGGCGCTTTCAGGTCCGTTCCCGCAGGTTAAGTTTATTCCTACAGGCGGAGTTGACAGAAATAATATAGATGAATTTTTAGCTTTTGATAAGGTGGCTGCAATCGGCGGTAGCTTTTTCGTAAAAGAAGCACTTGAAAAAATGGAGGAATAATCAATGAAAAGAGTTGTTACTTTTGGTGAGTTAATGTTAAGACTTGCACCCTTAGGTTATTATCGTTTTTTCCAGAATGACCAGATGCAGGCAACCTTTGGCGGTGGTGAGGCAAATGTTGCAGTTTCACTTGCTAACTACGGTTTAGACAGTGTTTTTGTTACTAAATTACCTACTCACGCAATAGGTCAGGGTGCCGTAAATTCTCTCAGAGCATTCGGTGTCGATACCTCAAAAATTGTTCGCGGCGGCGACAGAGTAGGTATTTATTTCCTTGAAAAGGGTGCTTCTCAACGCGGTTCTGTATGCATTTATGACAGAGCGCACTCAGCAATTATGGAAGCAGATAAATCAGATTTTGATTGGGACTCTATATTTGAAGGTGCCGATTGGTTCCACTTTACGGGAATAACTCCTGCATTAGGTCCTAATGTTACAGAAATTTGTCTTGAAGCTTGTAAAGCGGCAAAGGCAAGAGGTGTAAAGATTTCTTGCGATTTGAATTACCGTGGTAAGCTCTGGACAAGAGATGAAGCAAGAAAAGCTATGACAGAGCTTTGTCAGTATGTTGATGTTTGCATTTCAAATGAAGAAGATGCAAAGGATGTTTTCGGCATTGAGGCAGAGGATACCGACATTTACGGCGGTAAACTCAACCACGAGGGATACAAATCGGTTGCTAAGCAGTTAGCGGACAAATTCGGTTTTGAAAAAGTTGCAATTACTTTGCGTTCTTCAATTTCTGCTTCAGATAATGATTGGGCAGGTATGCTTTACGACGGAGAAAATTATTGCTTCTCAAAATCATATCATCTTCATATTACTGACCGTGTAGGCGGCGGTGATTCATTCGGCGGTGGTTTGATTTATTCATTACTTACAGGTAAATCCACGCAGGATGCCATAGAGTTTGCAGTTGCTGCATCTGCTTTAAAACATTCAATAGAAGGCGATTACAACAGAGTTTCTGTTGCCGAGGTTGAAAAATTAGCAGGCGGTGACGCAAGCGGTCGCGTTCAAAGATAAATAAAGCTTATAACAGCTGTAGAAAACGAAAGTTTTTTACAGCTGTTTTTTTGTTTTTTAGGGCAGAAACAGACTTTTAAAAAAATTTTTAAAATCTTTGTGTAATGTCTTGCAAAATTCGACATATATAAGTAGAGGCTCGGAAAAATATGATATGTTTTTTAATAAATTTTCAAAAAATTTATGTAGTCTTTTGCAAAATTCGACATATATAAAAAGAGGCTCTTAGAAAGAAGGGAGGAAAGAAGAGAAAGTGATTAAAAATCACGGAAAAAGGGCTGATAAAAAAACAAAGGAGAAAAAAATGAAGAAAAGAATAAAAGTACTCTCGGTAATATTAGCGGTATTGACATTGTTTGGGGTGTTTTCGGTTGCAACTCCTGTATTTGCA
>JAFVWD010000324.1 GCA_017501865.1 Clostridia bacterium
CACCCAAAGAGCCGGTAAGTTCAATTTTTCCCGTACCCTCTAAAATTGATGCCTCAATCTGCATAATCTCACCGCCAACCTTAGTCCAGGCAAGGCCGTTAACCGCACCAACCATATTTTCTAAAGAAAGGTCAGAATCCTTATATTTTCGTGCACCGAGAAAATCTTCTAAATTTTCCGAAGTAACTGTAACCTTACCTTCAAAACCATCTGCAAATTTAACCGCAGTTTTTCTTAAGAGCTTTATAATTACACGTTCGAGTGTTCTTACACCTGCCTCTTTGGTATAACCGTCAATTAAAAGCTTCAAAGCGGAATCTTTTATTGCAAACATTTTAGTAGTAATGTTAAAGTTTTTAAGCTGTTTTGGCAAAAGATGCTTTTTGGCAATTCTGAATTTTTCCTCAGCTGTGTAGCTGTAAAGCTCTATGATTTCCATTCTGTCATAAAGCGGCCCGGGAATCTGACTTGCATCGTTTGCTGTTGTAATAAACAACACCTTACTCAAATCGAAGGGTACATCAATATAGTGATCCTGGAAGGTATTGTTCTGCTCGCCGTCAAGCACCTCTAAAAGTGCAGATGACGGATCGCCTTTATAGTCATTACCCAACTTATCAATTTCATCGAGCAGAATAAGAGGATTTACCGAACCCGCCTGCTCAATAGCAGATATAATTCTACCAGGCATTGCACCGATATATGTCCTTCTGTGGCCGCGGATTTCCGCCTCATCATGAACACCACCAAGAGAAATACGTGCATAATTTTTATTCATCGCTTTAGCCAGAGATTTGGCAATTGACGTTTTACCTACACCCGGAGGCCCTACAAGACAAAGAATCTGAGCATTTACATTTTCAGAAAGCTTTTTAACGGCTATTAACTCAACTACTCTTTCTTTGACTTCTTCTAACCCGTAATGGTCTTTGTCAAGAACCTTACGTGCTTTTTCAAGATTAAGAGAATCCTTAGTCGCAACATTCCACGGCAAATTCAAAACTCTGTCAAGATATGTACGTGCCACATTTGCTTCTGCACTACTGCTTGAGAGCTTTAAAAGTCTGTCGCTTTCATCAAGCAGCTTCTTTTTGTACTTATCCTCAAGCGGTAAAGCGTTGATTTTTTCTTTGTAGACTTCCGCTTCTTCCTCAGGTGAAGCTTCATCATTCAACTCCTGAGATATTACCTTGAGCTGTTCACGAAGGAAGTAATCGCGCTGATTTTTATCCATCTTTTCGTGAACTTCATTCTGAATATTAAGCTGAAGTGACAAAATCTCTGTTTCTTTAGTCAAAACAGAGCAAAGACGTTCTGCTCTTCTTATCGGATTCAATTCTGACAAAAGTTCCTGCTTATCTTCAAACATAAGAAGTGTATTGCTTGAAATATAATCTGCCAATACACCGACATTATCTTCTGTATGAACTGTCATTTCAACATCAGGAGAAATACGCGGTAACAAATCAGCATAATCGTCAAATAAATTTCTTAATGTTCTGACTAATGCTTCGCCATATGCAGAATCTACTTTTCTTACAGGTTTTTCGCTTACCTCAGCAGTAAATGCCTTTAAAATAGGCTTTGTTTTTATTGGCTCTGTAACAGTTGCTCTGTACTTACCCTCTACAACTACCCTTAATGTGTCTGAATTAGGAAGCTTTATTACCTGCTTGACTTCGGCAACAACACCTATTTTGTTAAGGTCTTTAGAGTCCGGAGTTTCCACTTCGGCATCAAGCTGTGCCGTAAGAAAAATTTCACCTGTAGTATTAAGAGCTGCTCTTATTGCTGAGATTGACTTTTGTCTGCCTACATCAAAATGTAGTGTCATTTTCGGGAAAACCACCACACCCCTCATTGCAAGAACCGGGAGTGCGGCTATAATTGCATTTTTCTTTATCATAAATATTTCCTTTTACGATGCTTTGTTGTCACCTGTTTTTGGCTTTCTTGCTATAATAGGCTCTGCCTCACCATCGACAACATCAGCAGTTATTTTAACAACATCTACTGTTTCATCTGACGGAACAGAATACATAATAGGAACTAATATTTTCTCCATTAACGCACGGAGTCCTCTTGCCCCCATCTCTTTTTCAATTGTCTGTTCTGCAACCCTCTTCACAGCTTCGTCTGTAAAGTCAAGTGTTACATTATCCATTTTGAAAAGAGACTGATATTGCTTAAGAAGTGCATTTTTAGGCTGTGTAATAATATTAGTCAATGCATCTACATCTAAATCTTTTAATGAGGTTATAACAGGAATTCTGCCGACAAGCTCAGGAATAAGCCCGAACTTCACAAGGTCCTGTGTTACAACCTTTGACATAATATCCATTTGCTTTAAATCTGTTTTTGTTCTGATTTCACTACCAAAGCCAAGAACATTTTTACCAAGGCGCTCTTCGACTAACTTTTCAATACCGGCGAACGCACCGCCACAAATAAATAAGATGTTGGTTGTATCAATTTTTATAAACTCTTGCTGAGGATGCTTTCTGCCACCCTGCGGAGGAACATTTGCAACAGTTGCATCGGCACAGAGGAAGCCCTCCGGCATAGAGATACGACGATTGGCAGAATCGTCCAATGTTCGCTCCAGCCACTGGGTTGCTGCAGTGATAGGCGCATTCATAGCATCGCACATCAGGTAACGGGCAAGGCTGCAGATCCGCTCACTTCGCATAGGATTGCGCTTATAGGCCATTGCGGAAGATCCAATCTGATTCTTTTCAAAGGGTTCCTCCACCTGCCGGTCGTGTTGCAGAAGCCGGATATCATTTGCCATTCGGTAGC
>JAFVWD010000032.1 GCA_017501865.1 Clostridia bacterium
CTGCAGAGGAAGCATATGAAATAATGTATAAGAGCTTTTACGATATGATTATTTCTGACATTATGATGCCGAAAATTGACGGCTTCGAGTTTCTTGAGAATGTTCGTAAAATAAACAAAAATATACCTGTACTGTTTATGACTGCCAAAGAGGATTACGCATCAAAGGAGCGAGGCTTCAAATTGGGTGTGGATGACTATATGGTAAAGCCTATTGATTTAGATGAATTAGTATTGAGAGTAGGAGCAATTCTCAGAAGAGCAAATATAATTTCAGACAAAAAAATTACCGTGGGTAATCTGACACTCGATGCAGATGAAATGTCAGCAATAATTGACGGTGAAGAAATACCGGTTACGGTACGCGAGTTCAATATATTATATAAGCTTTTGTCATACCCGAAAAAGACGTTTTCGCGTTCACAGCTTCTCGATGAATTCTGGGGAGTAGACTCGAACACAAGTCTGCGTTCGGTAGATGTATACATTACAAAATTAAGAGAAAAATTTGCGCGTTGTGATGATTTCAGAATAATAACCATACGCGGTCTCGGATATAAAGCGGTGCTTAAATAATGAAATTAGTTCGTGAAAAAATACGTAAGCAACGGTATTTACAGAGAACTCTGCCTGAAGAAATTTCCTTTTTTTCGGTCAAGGGGTATATAATCTCAGTTGTAGCGGCACTTGTGCTTGCGCTCATACCTCCGCTTATATATGAATTTAACTTTAATGTGCTCTTTACAAAATACGGTATATGGTATTTTGCATATTACCTCATAATGGCTGCCATAGTGTACAGATTTATATTGTATTTTGTTAAAGTGAATTACAGTAAGCATCTGCAGAAAATAAGCGAATCAACAAGAAAGGTTGCAAAGGGCGATTTTACAGTTCACATTGATATGGATGAAAATCTTAAGGATAATTCATACATCAATATAATGTTCCGTGATTTTAACACAATGGTCGAGGAACTGAACAGCATAGAGTCGCTGAAGGATGATTTTGTTGCAAATGTTTCGCACGAAATAAAAACCCCGCTTTCGGTAATTAACAATTATACGACTGCACTTAAGGACAGTAATCTGTCTGAAGAAACACGTGCAGAGTATATAGAAACTATAATTGAAAGTACTGACAAGCTTTCTAAGCTTGTGACAAATATATTAAGGCTCAGTAAAATTGAAAACAGGAAAATCACTCCGGAGCAGACAGAGTTTGATTTATGTCGACAGCTTTCTGAGTGTATACTCTCATTTGAAGATATATGGGAGAAAAAAGAAATCGAACTGCTTGTTGAAATGGAGGATCGCGTAGTAGTAAATGAAAACTTTGCATTTTTAGAGGTTATATGGAACAATCTTCTTTCAAATGCTTTTAAGTTTACTGACAACGGCGGTACTGTGTCTGTAAAGCAGACCTCTGACGAAGAATACATAGAAGTAAGGGTTAAGGACAGCGGCTGCGGTTTTGACGAAGAAACGAGGGCACATATATTTGACAAGTTTTATCAGGGCGATACTTCTCATGCAGAAGAGGGTAACGGCTTAGGACTTGCACTTGTTCAGAAAATTGCCGAACGTAACGGCTACAGAATAGATGTTGAAAGTGAAGAAGGTAAAGGTACTGAATTCACGGTAAAAATAAAAAAATAACACATAAAGGGGACTTTTAAATGTCTGAAAAAGTAATACTTGTATTAGTTGACGGTATGCGTCCTGACGGTATGATGCAGTGCGGTAATCCGTTTGCCGAAAAGCTTCTTGAGGAGAGTACATATTCACTCAAAGCACAGACAGTTATGCCGTCAGTAACACTTCCGTGTCATATGTCACTTTTTCATAGCGTAGACCCTAATCGTCACGGTATTTTATCAAATACATTTGTTCCGCAGGTACGACCTGTTGAAGGACTTTTTGACAGACTTGACAAATACGACAAAAAGTGTGCATTTTTCTATACATGGGAAGAACTCAGAGATTTATCAAGACCGGACCATCTTCATACAGCACTTTGTATTAATCAGCATTACCAGAGTGATACTGATATTAAAATTACAGATGCTGCAATAAAATACATAAACGAGGAAAATCCGGATTTCCTTTTCCTCTATTTAGGTGAAACCGATGAAGTCGGCGGTCACGATTGCGGTTGGATGAGTGAACAGTATATGAAGAGTGTAAGCAAAGCACTTTCCTGCACAGAAAAGCTCAAAAACAGTATTTCAGATGATTACACAATTATTCTGCTTGCAGACCACGGTGGTCACGAAAGATGCCACGGTGACGACATTCCTGAGGATATGACTATTCCGATTGTATTTTGCGGTAACCGCTTTGAAAAGGGTAAGGAATTGGGCGCAATATCTATAAAGGATGTTGCTGTGACAATTGCAAAGCTTTTAGAGGTTACTCCTGCAAAGGAATGGGAAGGAACATCGGTTATTTAAAATTTGAGGCTGTAAAAAACGTAAGTTTTTACAGCCTCTTTTTACATCCCTAATGTTATTTTTTTGTTGCAATAGATATAAAATATTCTTGTATTTTAAATTGGATTGTTTCAAAGTCAGATTTAGTGTAATTTTTGTTATGAGAAAAGCCTGTTCCTATGCATTTTAAAATTGACTCTTTTTCTGTCCAGAGCATAAAAAATGTTTCGTATGGTTTTTTTGAGGAGAAAATCTGCTCTGCTTCATTTGCGGTGAAAACGCGGGTTGAAACAGCTAAATCTACAGAGCGCACCTTTTCAACGTCTATGCCAATAGGCTCATTATTTACAGCTAAGACAACCAAATCTCCCGAATGACTTATATTAAAATGACATGGCAACCCTTTCAAAAAGGGCTTGCCGTGTTCGTTCAGGTGAAAGACAATTGCCGATTCATTTATATAACAAAATTTTGCAATAGCTTTTCTTGCGAGCATTTCGCCTGCAACAGTTCTTTTTTTATCATCCTCAAAGCGCAATTTTTTAACGCGTTGCTGTTTTTGAGGGGACATCATTAAAAAGTATTTTTGGTAGTCCTCGTTGCTGAGCTCCTGAATATTATATGTGTAAAATTTCATTGCTTTTCAATGAAAGAAATGACATCTTTAACCGTCTTTAATTCCTTTATAGCTCTGTCGGGAATTTCAATGTCAAATTCATCCTCAACAGAAACCGCGAGATTTAC
>JAFVWD010000325.1 GCA_017501865.1 Clostridia bacterium
CATCGCCGCTTCAAAGCTCAGACGAGTACGTGTTGAAGGTTCAAAGAAAAGTGTCGCTAATTTTTTACCTTTGCACTTTTCGCTGTATTTCTGAGGATTTTCAATAATATCATCTGCTATACTGAGGAGTTCCTCTAACTCTTCTACACTAAGGTCAAGAATATCTATAACACTTCTCATAGTTTAATTCCTTTGCAATAAAATTATTCTTTTGCACCGTTTACTTCAAGATATTTTTTAATTCTTTCAACGTTTTCCTTGCTTTTCTCATCTTCCTCAAGGTATTCAATAATGTCATAAACATCAACTACTGAGTAAACCGGGAAGCCATACTCCTCGCCAACCTCTGCCATTGCAGATTTTTCTGTCTTACCTTTTTCTTTACGGTCAACCATAACAAAGGTCGCTGCAACACGTGTACCCTTGAGTCCTGAAAGAATTGCCATACTCTCTCTTATAGCAGTACCTGCTGTAATAACGTCTTCAACAATTACAATTTCTTCACCCTCCTGTGGCTTGTAACCTACGAAAACGCCACCTTCGCCGTGATCCTTTTCCTCTTTACGATTAAAGAAGAACGGAACATCAAGACCATTTTTTGCTAAAGCAACAGAAACTGAAACCGCAATCGGAATACCCTTATAAGCAGGACCGTAAAGCACTGTCTTTTTATTACCTACTTTTTCAAAATATGCTTTCGCATAGAACTCGCCCAACTTACATATCTGTTCACCTGTTTTAATGTCACCTGCGTTAATAAAATAAGGTATTTTTCTACCGCTTTTTGCTGTAAAATCGCCAAATTTGAGAACGCCTGCGCCTTCTAAAAACTGAATAAATTCTCTTTTATAGCTTTCCATTGTTAATACTCCTTAATCACAAAATTCGTTTACGCATCTTCTGTAAGCTGCAACGGGATCCTCGGCTGCTGTAATAGGTCTGCCTACAACGATGTAGTCTGAACCGATTTTCTTTGCCTCCTCAGGTGTCATAACTCTTACCTGATCACCAATATCGCCATCAGCAAAACGAACACCCGGTGTAATTGTCAAAAACTCCTTACCGCAAAGGTCGTGCACCTTACCTGCTTCAAGAGGAGAGCAAACAACACCGTCAAGACCTGCAGTTTTTGCATTTTTTGCATAATGCATAACAACCTTATCAATAGGCTCGTTAATAAGAAGCTCGTTTTTCATTCTTTCTTCACTTGTAGATGTAAGCTGAGTAACTGCAATAAGTATAGGTCTTGTTCCGTCTTCTCTTGTAAGACCTTCTAAAGCACCTTCCATCATAGCGGCAGTACCGGCTGCATGAAGGTTTGTCATATCAACATCAAGACCGGATAAAACAGCCATTGATTTTTTTACTGTGTTCGGAATATCGTGAAGCTTTAAATCAAGAAATATTTTGTGTCCTCTTTCTTTAATCTCACGAACAATCTGCGGACCCTCTGCATAAAAAAGCTCCATACCTATTTTTACAAAAGGTTTTTCATCTGTGAATTTATCTAAGAACTCCATACAAGCCTTTTTACTGCTGAAATCGCAAGCAATAATTACGTCTTTACCCATCAGTGTGCGCCTCCTATAATATCTTTTAAATTCTCTATACCATATTTTTCCATAACACGCGGTAAGTCCTCAATAATATCCTTACATACATAAGGATTTATTAAGTTTGCCGCACCTACCTCTACCGCAGACGCGCCCGCTAACATAAATTCTATTACATCCTCAGCAGTAGAAACACCGCCCATTCCGACAATCGGAATATTTACTGCATCATAAACCTGGTAAACCATTCTTACTGCTACCGGTTTAATTGCATTACCTGAGAAACCACCCATTTTATTTGCGATAACAGGCTTTTTTGTTTTCAGGTCTATTCTCATACCCAAAAGAGTATTTATAAGACTTATGCCGTCTGCCCCTGCCTCTTCGCAGGCTTTGGCAATAGAAACAATATCTGTAACATTAGGAGAAAGCTTAATAATTACAGGCTTCTTCGTAACCCTTTTAACCTCTCTTGTTACCTCTGCTGCCGCCTCGGGTGAAGTACCGAAGCTCATACCGCCACCGTGAACATTAGGACAGCTGACATTAACCTCAAGCCAACCTACTTGCTCTTCTTTATCTAATTGTGCACAAGTGTAAACATAATCCTCTAC
>JAFVWD010000326.1 GCA_017501865.1 Clostridia bacterium
TATGCATTAATATAAATTTCAAGAGTTTCGCCACCCTCGGCACACTCTGTTAAAGTTATATATTGGTGGTTACTGTCAATACCTTGCTTCATTTCGCCGTTAATCCAGACAATAAGCTGTGGGTTTACACAGTTCCATCTGCCATCATCATAATAAGGCTTAACCTGATAAATAACCTTTTCTCCTTTAAAGTTTTCCGGGATTGTTACAGTTTGCCTGAACCAGCAATAGCACTCATCATATCCCCAATAATCAGCATTAGCCTTGAAAGGCTTCCACTCGCCCTCTTCTCTCTGATCAAATGTATATTGACCATCTCTTATGTAGAAATCGCCTGTTGAAACACTGTCAGCAATGAAATATTCGCTCCTGATAATATCGGTTATCTTACGAATTCTTCTGCTGAGCATATAACGTTCACTGTTTTTGTCTAAAAAATCAACGTCAAAATGAGCCATAATTTTTCTCCTGGATTTAAAGATTACATTTTTGTTTAATGCAATTTTAATAATATCACATCAGTTATAATTTTACAACAAATAAAAATTAAAAAGTTTATATAATAATAGCAATATTACCATTGACAATTCCTTTGTAAATAATTAAAATAGATATAATATAATAATTTAAGAATTATTATTCCTAAGAACAGCAAATTCAATCTAAAGGAGAGTAATAATATGGCACATTACTGTAACGAACCCTCAAGAACATTCAGTGAGTATCTTCTCATCCCGGGTTACACCGGTCCTGATTGTATTCCTGCTAACGTTTCACTTAAAACACCGTTAGTAAGATACAAAAAAGGTGTTGAAGAAGCTCCTATAACACTCAACATTCCTCTTATTTCAGCAATTATGCAATCTGTTTCAAACGACACTCTTGCTATAGCTCTTGCAAAAGAAGGCGGTATGTCATTCATTTACGGTTCTCAATCTATTGAAGATGAAGCAGCGATGGTTGCACGTGTAAAAAACTACAAAGCGGGTTTCGTTCTCAGTGATTCCAATCTCAAGCCTGATGACACCTTGGCAGACGTTGTAAATCTTTTTGATACAATGGGGCACTCAACAATGGCTGTTACAGATAACGGTCAACCAAACGGTAAGCTTTTAGGTGTTGTTACTTCACGCGACTACAGAATTAGTCGTATGTCCCTCGAAACAAAGGTTTCTGATTTTATGACACCTCTCGACAAGCTCATTACTGCTCCTGCTTCTACATCTTTAAAAGAAGCTAACGATATTATCTGGGAACACAAATTAAACTCACTTCCTATTATTGATGACAACGGCAATCTCCTTTATTTTGTATTCCGTAAGGACTACTCTCAGCACAAGGAAAACCCTCAGGAAATCCTTGACGCACAAAAGAGATATATGGTTGGAGCAGGTATCAATACAAGAGACTATGAAGAAAGAATCCCTGCCCTTATAGATGCCGGTGCTGACGTGCTTTGTATTGACTCTTCAGAGGGTTACACAGAATGGCAGAAACGCACTATCGCTTTTGTAAGAGAAAAATATGGCGACACAGTAAAAATCGGTGCCGGAAATGTTGTTGACAGAGACGGTTTCCGTTTCCTTGCTGAAGCAGGTGCTGATTTTATCAAGGTTGGTATCGGTGGCGGTTCTATCTGTATCACCCGTGAAACAAAAGGTATTGGTCGCGGACAAGCTACTGCTCTTATTGAGGTTGCTGCTGCTCGTGATGAATATTTTGAGGAAACAGGAATTTATGTTCCGATTTGTTCCGACGGCGGTATTGTTCATGATTACCATATGACGCTCGCTCTTGCTATGGGTGCAGACTTCCTTATGCTCGGCAGATACTTTGCACGCTTCGACGAAAGTCCTACACCAAAGCTTAACATTAACGGAACCTATGTCAAGGAATATTGGGGTGAAGGTTCTAACAGAGCACGTAACTGGCAACGTTACGATTTGGGCGGCAGCTCAAAGCTCTCATTTGAAGAAGGTGTTGACTCATATGTTACTTATGCAGGTTCTCTTCATGACAATGTAAGTAAGAGTCTTTACAAGGTTAAATCAACTATGTGTAACTGCGGTGTTACAACAATTCCTGATTTACAAAGAGATGCTAAGCTTACTCTTGTTTCTGCTACAAGTATTGTTGAAGGCGGTTCACACGACGTTATGCTTAAAACAAATTCAAATAACATCCGCTGATTAAGCAGATATAAATACAACAAGGCTGAAAAACAATTTGTTTTTCAGCCTTTTACTTGTCTTAAGTAAAAAAGCTCTCAGCATGTGCTGAGAGCTTTTTATATAAGCTTTTAAGATTTTGCCTTATTAACTACCTGTTGGAAGTCTGTTATAGTAATCTGACTGTTACCGTCAAAGTCACCTGCAACAAGGTAAGCATTATCTAATGTTGCGTTGCCGCTGTTAACTAATTCAACAACCATGCAGTCCATAACGTCACAAACACCGTCGCCGTTAACATCGCCTTCAACAACAAGAGTGTAGTTCTTAACTACATTACCATTTTCATCAAGCACTTTAACTACTGTATTTGTACCGCAGAAAACGTCTGAAGATTTCTGAGTTGAAATAGAGTAACCATCTGCAATTACAATAATATCTTCAAGTGAAGTGTAACCATCACTCAAATGTAATGTAGCATTTTGTTCGTTAACACTTATTCCGTCAACTGTATGCTCTCTGAAATAGTGGTTGATTACCAAATATTTGAAAGGAATCTTATTGTCAGTTGCATACTTTTCAGCTGCAGTATTTTTATTACCGCTGATTGTAAGGTTTGCACAACCTGCAAAAGCTGAAGCGCCAATTGAAGTTACACTACTTCCGATAACAGCACTTTCAAGTGCATCACAGCAATAGAATGCATATTGACCTATAGAGTTAACACTTGTCGGAATTTCTACTGTTTTCAAAGAAATACAATTATAAAATGCTTCATTTTCAATCTTCTTAAGTGTATCAGGTAAATCAATCTCTTTAAGTGCTTTACATTTATAGAATGCTGATGGACCGATTTCCTTAAGATATGCACCGAATTCAACACTTTCAAGGTTAGTACAGTTATAGAAAGCACTATTTCCTATTGTTTCTGTTGAATCAGGAATTACTATAGAAGTAAGCTTCTGACACAAGTTAAATGCGTTTGCACCAATAGTTTTAACACCTTCACCGAGGTCAACAGACTTAAGGTTATCACAGTCAGCAAATGCGCCTGTACCGATTGTTTTTAAGCTGTTAGGAAGAACAATAGATTCAAGAGAATCACACCAGTAGAAAGCACGTTTACCTATTACTTCAATACCTTCACCCAATGTAACACTCGAAAGATTTGGTAAGCTGCTGAAAGCGTAGTCACCAATTGTCTTTACACTACCCGGAATTGAAATTGAAGTAATTGCTTTACAACCATCAAAAGCCTTAACTCCTATTTCTTGTACACCTTCTGCAATAACAACTGTTTTAAGCGCTGTGTCCTTTGCAAATACAGACTCACCAAGCTTCTTTACTGTAGCAGGAATTGTAATAGCTGAAAGCTTTGTACAACCGCTGAATGCGTTAGCACCAATAACCTGTACACCATCTGCAATATTAACCTCTGTGAGAGATGTATTATTCTTGAATGCAGACTCACCTATTGTTACAACTGACTTAGGAATTGTAACACTTACTAAATTTGTGCAACCTTCAAAAGCACCTGCACCTATAGTTGCTATACCATTACTTATAACAACCTCTGTAAGGTTTGTAAAGCCCTTGAATGCGTAGTCAGGAATAGTTTCAATACCCGCGCAAATTGTTATTGAAGAAAGAGCTGTACAACCATCTATATATCCATCACCTAAATATGAAACATTATTAGGAATAACGAGAGTTGTAAGTGCTGCACAGTTAGCAAATGTATTATCGCCTAAAATTGTTAAGCTCTTACCAAGAGTAATATCTTTAAGATTTGAACAATTTTCAAATACAGAATTTCCGAGACCTGTTACTGAATCAGGAATTCTGAGAACTTCAATTGATGAACAACCGAAGAATGCTCTGTCATTAATTTTAAGAACACCTTCGCCAATTGAAACATTTGTAAGTGCCTTACAGTTTTCAAAAGCTGAAGCATCAATTGTTTTTACTGTACCCGGAATAACTACATTAACGAGATTTTCACAACCGTTAAAAGCATTCTGTCCAATTTTGGTAACACCTTCTGAAATAATTACAGATGTGAGTGAAACCAGACCTTTGTATGCATTTGCAGGAATTTCTTTTACACCTGCGCCTATTGTAACAGCTGAAATATTTGTACAGCCTGAAAGTATATCGCTACCTAAATCTGTAACACTGTCAGGAATAACAATATCTTTAAGAGAAATACAGTTATTGAAAACATTGTTACCTATTGTTTTAACATTTGCACCTATTGTTACATCTGCAAGCTTAACACAACCGTCAAAAACAGATGAACCTATGGTTGTAACTGAATCCGGAATAACAATTGATTTAAGCATACCGCAATTTGCAAATGCTCTGTCAGCAATTGTTACAACACCGTTTTCTATTGTTGCAAATTCTAATGCAAGACAATTTTCAAAAGCAGAAGCTCCGATTGTTGTTACTGTACCCGGAATTACAATATCAGTAAGGCTTTCACAACCGCTGAAAGCACCGTTGCCGATTTTTGTAATACCTGATGAAAGTGTAACCGATTCAAGAGATTTCAAGCCTTTATATGCCTCAGCAGGAATCTCGCTTACACCTGCACCAAAAACGATTGACTCAAGATTTGTACAACCATAAAGTGCATCGCCTGCAAAGCTTGTAACACTGTCAGGAATTATGATGTCTGTAAGTGCAATACAATTTGCAAAAGCTTTTGCTGCAATTTTAATAAGACCGTTTTCGAGTGAAACGGTTGCAAGTAAATCACAACCCTCAAATGCAGAAGCTCCTATTGTTGTAACGGTTTTAGGAACATAGATAGCTTCAAGATTGTCACAATCCTTAAACGCGTTAGAACCAATTGAAGAAACACCTTCAGGAATTATAACACTTACGAGTGAATCTAAATTTTCATAAGCATTGTTCGGAATAGATGCTACATTTTTGCTCAATGTGAGTGAAGCAAGGTTTTTACAACCCGAAAATACGTTTTCACCTAAAATCAAAACACTGTCAGGAATTACAAAGCTTGTAATTCTTGTACAATCCGCAAATGCTCTGTCACAAATCTTCTGAACACCGTCTTTAACAACGATTTCACTAAGTAAATCACAGCCTTCAAATGCAGAAGCACCAATTGTCAGTACTGTAGCCGGAATCAAAACAGATTCAAGCTTGTCACAATCGTAAAATGCTTTATCTCCAATTGTAGTGATTCCCTCAGGAATAACTACCTCTGTAAGCTCGTCTAAATTACTGAATGTATTGTTAGCAATTTTACCTACACCCTTACCTATAATAAGCGAAGTAAGTCCTGTACAATCAGCAAATACACCAACACCTAATGTTATTACCGAATCAGGAATAGTAAAGGAAGCAATTCTTGAACAACCGGCAAATGCTCTGTCATCAATTTTCTGAACACCCTCGAACATTACAACATTACCGAGTAAATCACAGCCTTCAAATGCTGAAATACCAATTGAGGTAACTGTTTTCGGAATAACAATTTCTGTAAGTCTGTCACAATCATAAAATGCTTTGTCGCCTATTGTTGTAACACCTTCAGGAATATAAACTGTTGCGAGTGAATCCATATTATTAAATGCGTTATTTGATATAACCTTAATACCCGCACCTAAAGTAAGAGTTGAAATATTCTGGCAACCTGCAAATACATCAGAACCTAAAGATGTAACACTGTCAGGAATTATAAAGCCTGTTATTTTGTTACAGCCTGCAAAAGCTCTGTCGCCAATAGTAGCCA
>JAFVWD010000327.1 GCA_017501865.1 Clostridia bacterium
ATAATTCGACAGTAGTCATTTTTGAAAGGATTTTTTGTATGGCAAAGAAAAAAGTTTATGCTGTCGCAACTTCACACTTAGATACAGTCTGGAGCTGGGACTTAGAAGAATCAATAAGAGAATATGTGAAAAACACACTCACAGAAAACTTCACTTTGTTTGAAAATTACCCGAATTACAAATTCTCTTTTGAAGGCTCTTACAGATATGAGCTTATGGAGGAGTATTATCCCGAGCTTTTCGAAAGAATGAAAAAGTACATAGATGAGGGAAGATGGAATGTGTGCGGCTCCGCATTTGAAAACGGTGATGTAAACGTACCTTCACCTGAGGCTCTTTTAAGAAACATTCTTTACGGTAACTCATATTTCGAGGAAAAATTCGGAAAACACTCGGTGGATATTTTCTTGCCTGACTGCTTCGGATTTGGCTGGGCTTTACCGAGTGTTATGCATCACGCAAATTTAAAAGGCTTCACAACACAGAAGCTTACCTGGGGTTCGGCTTACGGTATGCCCTTTAATATAGGCAGGTGGCGCGGTGTAGACGGCAACGAGGTATTTGCTGTTGTTAATCCCGGCTCATATTCACGTCCGTTCAAAAAAATAAGAGATTGGGATTTCATCCACAATAAATTAGAAGAAAATGAAAAATTCGGACTTAATTGGGACTACCAATTCCACGGAACAGGTGACCGTGGCGGTGCCACTAAAAAAGAAAGTGCAGAGCTTTTAGAAAAAGCAGTTGAGCTGAATGATGATAATTTAGAAATTCATCCTGCCGCTGCCGATGAAATTTTTTATGATTTAGACAAGCTGTCAGAAAAAGAAAAAATGAGACTTCCTGTGTGGAACAACGAGCTTGTTATGAAGAACCACGCAGTAGGCGGTTACACCTCAAGAGCAATGAGTAAACGTTGGAACCGCCACTCTGAAGAACTTGCCGATATGGCTGAAAGAAGTGCTGTTTTAGCAGATTATTTCGGTGTTGCAGATTACAACCGCGACTCTCTCACACGTGCCTGGAAGCGTACCATTGCACACCATTTCCACGATGATATGCCGGGCACCTCCTGTCAGAGAGTTTACAAGCGCTCCTGGAATGACTTATTTGTTTCTATGAATCAATTCAGAAATGAAATGAACTCCACACTCTCAGCGCTTACCTCTCTTTTGAGCACCGATTTCTGCAAGGGAATACCTGTAGCAGTATACAACTCTGCGGAATACGGCAGAAAAGCGCCTGTTACAGCAAGACTCTGCAACATAAGCACAAAATATGTAAGAGTTTTCGACGAAAACGAAAACGAAGTTCCCTCACAGGTTAAAAAGCTTAAAAACGGCATAACAGAGGTTGTTTTTACAGCAGACACGAAACCATTATCCTTAAAGGTGTATGACATAAGAGAAAGTGAGCTTCCTTGCGGAACTCCGAATCCGCTTAAGGTTTCCGTAAGCTTACTTGAAAACGAAAAATACACAGTAAGACTCAACAAAAACGGTGATATTGAATCTGTTTTTGACAAAACAATTAACCGCGAGCTTTTAAAAGCACCTGTTGTTACAGGTCTTTTCAACTATAACGGTTCACTTGAATGGCCTGCTTGGGAAATGAATTATGACGAGGCAAACAAAGCACCGGACAGGATTCCTGAGCTTGTTTCTAAAGAAATAACAGAAACAGGCCCCGCAAGAGTCTCCGTTAAAGTAGTTCAGAGAGATGACAGGAGTGAGTTCACTAATATAATTTCACTTTCTGACGGCGGAGAAACAGTAAACGTTGTTGCCGAAGCAGAGTGGCAATCAACACGCACTATGGCAAAAAATATATTCTCACTTACTGCCTTAAACGACAAAGCAACCTTTGATTTAGGCTTAGGTGCAATTGAAAGAACAAATATGAGCGACAAGCTCTTTGAGGTACCTGCACAAAAATGGGCAGACATAAGCAACCACGACGGTGAATTTGGTATTTCAATATTAAGCGAGTGCAAATACGGATGGGATAAATTCAACATAAATACCCTGCGTCTTACCGCAGTTCACACACCTATGAAGAACTACCGCATAGACTCAATGCAATCTATGATGGATTTAGGCTTGAACAGGTATTCTTATGCTATTTACAGTCACAGCGGAAAGGTCGGCGAAGCTACGCAGAAGCAAGCAAAGCTTTTCACTCAACCGTTAGTTGCTGTTGAGTGTGAAAAACACAGCGGTGCTTTAAAGAGTGAATACTCGCTTCTTGAGTGTTCAGATGAAAGAGTAATAGTAAGAGCCGTAAAAAAAGCAGAAAAAAGTGATGAAATAATAGTACGACTTAACGAGGGTTCGAATTCCTCCGTTGAAAATTATACCTTAAAGCTCGGCGAAGGAATATTATCTGCAAGAGAAATTTACGCAAGCGAGGAGCATATTAAGGATGCAACTGTAATTGACGGAAAATTAGTAACCTCATTCAACCCTTACGAAATAAAATCATTTGCACTGAAGCTCAAACCGTCTCAGGTACAAGGAAACAAGGAGTCCACTTATGAAATAAAACTCGACTTTAACAAAAACATAATTACAAAGCAAGGCGAAGAGGGTGACTTCAAATACACCTTACCTTATGAAATCACACCTGACAGCTTCACCGTTAACGGTATCAGCTTCAGAATTAACAAGAACGGTAAAAATGCTTTGTGTTGTGAAGGGCAGAAAATAAGAATTCCTGAAGGCTGTAAAAAGGTAACACTTCTCTGTACATCATTAAACGGTGACAAAAACGTTGCCTTCAAAGCAGATGAAAACGAAGCAATAAAATATATACCCGATGCATTTGAAAGAATTGCCCGTTGGGATATGTACGACTTTAAAGAAACTGCAAAAATTAAAGACTGCTCTGTAGCCTATGACATTACACACTGCCACTGCAAGGGCAATGATGAAATTGCAAAAATAATGTACCTCTTCACCGTTACACTTGACGTTAACGGTAAAAAGGATTTGACATTACCAAATGACGGTGATGTTGTTATAATTTCTGCCGCTGCTTCAAATGGCGGATTTGCAGAAATCAAAACCCCGCTTTTGGAAGAGGTTCCCGAAAGAAAATTCGGCTACAAAAAGACATTCAAAGAAAAATGTCAGTACTTTAATCAAAGACGTTATAAAAATATGGGCGACAAAAAATTCTACAACAGGAAAAATTGGGGTAAGGATTATTAATAAGCAAAAAACGAACTGTAAAATTTTTACAGTTCGTTTTTATTTGTCCCTTATAGGGGCAGAGCAAACCACCAGTTTACTGGTGGTTATGATTTGCTTTTTTAAATTAAAGAATTCCACCTATTAACATCTTAATATAGCTTATAATAAGATTTGGAATTGCTGTGAAGAAGTTTGCAATTGTCTGGTCGATTGTGCCTATAGGGTCTGTAGGAAGATATGTATCTTCAACATCTTGACCGCCGACAGTCTTTTTAATTGCATAATTATCAACGTTAGTTAAAACTTGTTTTGCATCAGGATTCTCTTCATCTATATCTGACAAAACATATGCATTATAAATAAGCTTGTTACCGTCAATTGTAATACCTGCAAAGCATCCGCCTGCATTTGGATTTGTTTCTTCTTTAGTTTCTTCATTTCTTTCAGATCTTGTTGTGAAGTAAACATCTGCGCAATCAAAAATCGGGTCCATAGCGCTGTCATTTACACCGTATCTCTTAGTACCTGCAGTACTCGGAAGAGCATAAATCGTACCATCCGGATTAACAGCAAATGTTGTTTCAACACCGTTGTAAACCTCAGTTACATATTTTGTATCTTCACAAACAGCATCGCCCTTAACCTGCTTTGTTCTCATATACATATGGTCGTGACCTGAAAGTACAAGATCAACATCTGTCTGATCAACAATTTCAATAAGCATTTCGCGTAATAAAACTGTGTCAGGCTTATTAATGTTTTTACCTGCTGAGTACGGTGCGCGGTGTGTTAAAAGTATTTTCCACTGTGCATCTGAAGCGCTGAGGTCGTTGACAATCCAGTTTCTCTGAGCCTCTGTCATAGGATACATATCGTTTGTATTAAGCACGCAGAAGTGTGCGTTGCCGTAATCAAATGAATAGAATGTACCGTTTGTGCCGTTTAAAAGTCCTTGCGGATTTTCAAGATTAAATGTTGTGTTGAACCAACCAACATTCAACTTATTTGTAATATTACCTTCGTGGTTACCTGCTACAGGAGCAAGTGTTATCTGGCTGTTTGCTTTACCGAATGCCTTACCGTAGTCATTCCACTCTTCGTTAGTGCAATCGTTAACAAAGTCGCCGAGGTTAACAACCAACTCTGCCTTCGGGAATGTATCCATAGCAGCATCCATAACAAGTGAAGCCTTGTGGAAGTTGTCATAATTACTTGCCTGTACGTCAGCAATAGCAATAAATGTAAAGCTGCCGTCACCATTGTCTGTAAAGAATGTGCTGTCTGCACCCCACACATTATTTTCAAGACTACCTACACGGTAGTAGTAGGTTACACCCTTTGTAAGACCTGTTGCAACTGCCTTATGATTGTAGTAGCCCTGGAAGCTTTTTGTTTTAGCCTCAAAGCTTACAGCCTTGTCAAAGCCTGAAGTATGGTAATCAGTTGCTTTTACTACCTGAACCACACCGTCACAATCATCCTGTGTAAACCAGGAAAATCCCCTTTGAGTTTTTGCATCACCATAAACTGTACAAGTCTGACGAAGAACCTCGTAGCCTGCCTTGTCGCCTTCTTCAGCAGAAACACTGAAACAGAAGCAAGAAAGAAGCATAAGCACAGCAAGAACAGCCGAAAGTGACTTTTTAACTGTATTTTTCATAATTACCTCCGTATTTTAAGTACACATAGTACTACTATTTACCAAAACATTATACACCTAAAATACACATTTTTCAATACAATATTTTAATTTTATTTATTTTGTTAAGAAGAGTATTACTTTTTTGTTTAAATCAAATAAAGACAGGGATGTAAAAGCACTAATGCCTTTACATCCCTGTCCATTATTTACAAAATTTTAACTAAAAAGATTCACAAAGCTCAGACCTGCCATATCGAAGCCTGCCTTTGTTTCTTTCAGCATAATATCGGCATAACCGAGCGCCAGGAACACATTGGCAGCTGCCAGTGTGTTGTAAGTGTCTTTGAGGAAACCGGTTTCTGTTAACTGTACATTTTTTTGTATATAATTACAATCCGGCTTCACCGCATAAATATTGTTCTTATAGCCGATGTTTATATATAACCATATGAGGCTCCGCAAGTGAATTTCACACCTGCAGAGCCCCATTGCTTTATTATTGATTTACGGTTCCGTTATTTTATGTGTTCTTAATTTTATATTCTCGGGAGCAACCCTTTGCCGCCTCTACGTACCAGAATAGTATCGTCACCTATAACTATAATATCCTTCCAGCAAATTGTTATTTCTTCTCCGCGACCTAAAAAACCGCATATTCCGTGACCGCAAAAAACTATTATACTGACAAGACAGCCCGTACAGGTATCTATTTCGACATCACTCACACAACCTATTCTGCATCCGTCATCTACGTTTATAACTTCCTTTGAACGAAGGTCTGTAATTGAACATTTCAAAACTATCACCTAAATTCCGAAGTCATTTTCTATAAGTGAACATCTTGTAAGTTTGCCAAGTCCGTACTTTTTTCTTATTTTGTCCCTTGCCTCCTCAAGCCGTTCTTCTTTTTCGTGTTTTTGGTGTATTTCAATATCAAAAAAAGATGCCTGATTGAACACCGAATAGGAATCCAGCAATTTAATTCCTGTAACACTCAGGGCTCTTATAGGACTTTCTTCTAAATCAACATTGCTTTCTATAAGCTTCATCGCCGCATCTGCTAAATCGTATGCAAGATCTGTCGGCGAATCAAGCTGACACGAACGCATTACTGTTTTTAAGGAAGTATCTCTTATACCCACCTGTACCCCTGCACACTCCACGTCGTGTTTTCTGAGCCTCGCAGAAACCTTATCTGCCAGAAAGAAAACACAGGTGCGTACATCTGCCCATGTTTTAAGGTCTACCTTGAAGGTCATTCCGTTACCTATTGATTTATATGCATCCCGATACTGAAAATGCTTAACTGTGCTGTAATCATACCCGTTCGCATACTGAAAAATAACCTTACCCTGAAGCCCTAAAAGTTTTTCTAATATTTCTTCGCCTATTTCCGCAATATCTCCTATAGTATTTATACCAACATTTCTGAGCTTGGATGCCGCCTTTCTTCCGACGGTAAAAAGCTCGCCTGCCGGTAACGGATAAAGCAAATCCTTAAAATTCTCCCTTGTAATAACCGTTACTGCATCCGGCTTTTTATAATCGCTGCCCATCTTGGCGAAAATTTTATTGTAAGATACTCCTACCGATATTGTAACCCCAACTTCGCGTTTTATTAATTCTCTCAACTCATTTGCAATTTCCTCGCCGCTTCCGAACAATTTCTGAGAGCCTGTAACATCAAGCCAACACTCATCCATTCCGAATGGTTCCACCAAGTCAGTATATCTGCAATAAATTTCAAAGATTTTCTGAGAATATTCTTTGTATTTTTCATAGTGAGGCTTAACCGTTATTAAATTTCTGCATTTTGATTTTGCCTGCCAGATAGGCTCTGCCGTTTTCACTCCATACTTTTTTGCCTTTTCATTTTTCGCTAAAACTATACCGTGACGGTACTCAGGGTCACCGCACACCGCAAATGCATAATTATTAAGCTCGGGATTCATATTCGCCTCAACTGAGGCAAAAAAATTATTGCAGTCGCAGTGCAATATAACTCGTTCCAACTCTACACCACCAAACATTTGTTTGGTTCATTATAACAGAACTTTTGTTCTGTGTAAATACTGTTTTTTAAATTTTTTATTACAATTTTTTTGCTTTATTTACATTTTTTCTCTTTTATGCTTTAATATTACTATTAATTCTTAGTTAAGGGGTTATTTAATGATTTTTTTAATGATTGCAGGTGCCGTACTCACCTCTCTTATTTCTCTTTTTGTTTACAGAACTGCAAAAAATAAATTTAAAAGCTCAAAAAGAACTCTTTTAATTTTCTTAAGCTTTTTAATATTCGCCTCGGGGCTTGAATTCACAGTTTTTAATCTCAACTTTTATAATACCCGAAGCAACACTGAAATTCCGTTAAACAATTACCTCGGAACAAACAAGATTAATAATAAATATGTTTTGGATTACGAAAATAGCACACTCTTTTTTCCTGAAATAAACGAAGACATAAACAACATTTATTTTGACATAGTAGAAATTTCAACCCAAAAAAATATCCCTGTTACAATCCAACTGAGCGACGAGGGCAACGCAATGACCTACGCGACACCTGAGCGTTCGATTTCCCGCGATGTCAAAAAAAGCCACTTCATCAATCTGCACTCCTACGGAAAGATAAGCGGAATGAGTGTAGAATTTGATTTGGACGTTAAAGATGTAATTGTTTTAAACGGAGCTTATCTTAACGCAAAGAGACCGTTTTCATTTTCCGTTATAAGACTTCTGATTGTAATCGGGATTCTGGGCTTTATTCATTTATTTTCACAAAAATCAGAATTCAACAGATTAAAACTCAGCGAAAGCAAGGAGGCTTACTCTGTTTTAGCAACAGGATTAATCTGCATACAATGTTCAATATTTGCTGTTTTAGGTGTTATAAACCCTGCATTTTTAGGCATAACACTTGACAGCAACGGATTAGATTTTGTTGAGCTCGGTATGCAAAGCCACAATATGTACGATGAATTAGCCTCGGCAATTTTAGACGGCAGAGCTTACATTGATAACAACGATATTCCCGAGTCATTAAAGGAGCTTTCAAACCCCTATGACACCGCCTTAAGAAGATTCACCTCTCAACAAACAGGTGACAAATACCGCTGGGATGTTGCTTATTTTGACGGACATTACTATGTATATTTCGGAATAGTGCCTCTGCTTCTTATGTACCTTCCGTTCAGAGCAATTTTTTCTGCTCCGTTCCCCACCGCATTGGGCATTATAATGTTTTCTGTTTTATTCACTATAGCGGTCTACAAGCTCCTCACACTCATAGCTGAAAAAAATTTTAAAAATGTTACTTCAGGCAAATTACTTTTAATATTTTTCACATTTGTTAACAGCTGCGGAGTTATGTTTCTTGTAAAGCGACCTGATTTTTATTCATTACCGATTATAACGGGAATTACCTTCTCGGTTTTCGGCATTTACAATTGGGTTTACGGATTGTATAACGAAAAACACCGCAATTTAAGATTTTTACTCGGCTCTGTTTGTATGGCGCTCGTTGCAGGGTGCCGTCCTCAGCTTTTGCTGTTAACATTTCTGGCGATTCCGCTGTTTTTCAGAAAATATATAATAAACAAAGAAATAAAAACAAAAAAAGGCATAACAGAGCTTGCTTTACTTTTAGTGCATTATCTTATTGTCGCTTCAGGTATTATGTATTACAATTTCATCCGCTTTGGCTCTCCTTTTGATTTCGGTTCAAATTATCAGCTCACAACAAACGATGTAACAAAACGCGGCTGGGATTTCGGCAGAACAGGACTCGGATTTTTCACATATCTGTTCCAGACACCTTCTTTAAAGGCGGTGTTCCCGTTTATTGAAAAAGTAACTGTAAAAACTAATTATGCAGGTAAAACAATTTATGAAAATTGCTTTGGCGGTCTTATAACCTCGACACCGTTTTTATGGTTTTTGTTCTTACTCAGAAGAGCTAAAGATACATTGAAAGAAAAAAAATTGTTTTCCTATACACTTCTTCTGATTTTATTCGGAACAGTTATTGTATTTTTCGATACTCAGGCAGGTGGAATACTTCAGCGCTATATAAGCGATTTCGGATTTATTTTCTTTGCCGCAGCTGCCCTTATTGTATTGGCTCTTGAGGAAAAGGCTGAAACCAAACGAGAAAAAGAACTCCTCAATTCTTTAACATTTTGTTCATCTTTTCTGAGCATTTTTTATTCTTTTGCACTTGCATTTTCTGTATCAGATGTTACAATAGATACTATGAACCCGACTTTGTTTACACTTCTTTCTGAAGATATTCAATTTTGGCTTTAGAGTGAGTGTGTTCGAACCAAATATGGTTTAATACAGTCACTTTAGAGTGAGTGAAGTTCATCCGAACTATCTTTACCCACTCTGAACACAACTAATTTTAATTAAAAAGGGAAGAGAATTTTATTTATGGCAAACTTCAAAAAAACACGTTTTAAGAAAACAATTTCACTTATACTCGCAGTAACCTCTGTTGTTACATTATTCAGCGGATGCGGTGGAAAAAAGGAAGAACCGACAACCACAACAACTACTGAACCTACAACAGTAGCAACAACCAAACCGCCTGTTGTACACAGAAACCCTTTAACAGGTAAGCCCGGTTACAATGAGAAGCTTTTGGGTAACCGCCCTGTTATGGTTGTTGTTGAAAACCTTTCGCAGGCAAGACCTCAGTGGGGGCTTACATCTTCGGATATAGTTTTCGAAATGGTTGCCGAGGGTGGCATTACAAGAATGATTCTTATGTATGCCGATGCATCATTGCTTCCTGACAAGGTTGGTCCTATAAGAAGCACACGTCACTATTTCCTCGACCTTGCTGAGGGATATGATGCTATATTCACTCACTTCGGTCAGAGCTCATATGCTAAAAAACAGCTCGCAAATCACGATATTGATAACATCAACGGTTATGTTGACGGCAGTTACTTCTCACGCGACAAATCAAGAAATGTTGACTCTGAGCACACCGCTTATACAACAAAAGACTTTGTTCTTAAAGCAATTGAAAACAAAGAATACCGCACCACCTTAAAAGAAGGATACGATGATGCTTTCAAATTCAACACAGACGAAAATAAGGTTCTCAGTGACGGTTCATGCGTAAAGGCAACGGTATCATTCTCAAGCGGCTTCACTTACACCTACACTTATGACAAGCAAGAGAATGTTTATTACAGCGCACTCAACGGCAATGACTTTATGGACAGTAACGGTACACAGCAAAACTTTGAAAATCTTGTAATTCTTTACACAGATATTTCTGACATTCCTAACGACGCCAAAAACAGAGTTAACATTGACCTTGATGAAGGCGAAGGAACTTATATTTCTAACGGCTCTTATTGTGAAATCAAGTGGAAAAAGGGCGACAGTACAGATATGTTAAAGCTTTATGATACTGAAGGTGAAGAATTAAAGCTCAACATAGGCAGAACCTATATAGCAATCTGTGATGAAAGCAGAGAAGAAAAAAATACAATTGAATAAGCTGAAAATGAGCTGTAAAAAAACGCAGGTTTTTTTACAGCTCATTTTTAGGGGATAGGGAAAAAAGATGCAGAACCAATTTCTATATCCGGTTTTATACGGTCTGCGTTTTTTTACATCTCCTTCAGCTTCTTTTCTTACGAAATCTTAATTTGATTTTATATCTTCTCTATGCTATCATTTAACACAAGAAAAGGTGGTAATGCAATGGAAACAAAAATACTTCTGGTTGAGGACGATATATTTCTTCGTGACGGAATAACTGAAGCATTAAAAAAAGAGGGGTATTCTGTATTCACAGCAGAAGACTGCAAAACAGCTAAAGCAGAATTTGTCAAGGAAAGCCCCGACCTTTTAATTCTTGACGTTATGCTCCCCGATGGTAACGGATTTGACCTTTGCACTCTTTTTCGTTCACTTAATAAAAATGTGCCTATTCTCTTTCTTACCGCCTGTGATGATGAGGTTCAGATTGTACGCGGACTTGATTCAGGTGCAGATGATTATGTTACAAAGCCTTTTAAATTACTTGAGCTTCTTTCAAGGATACGTGCAATTTTAAGAAGAACCAACAGTACAATTATTAATTCAAGTGACATCACAATAGATATAAGCACTATGACTGTTAAATCCAAAGGAGAGACGGTCTTTGTTACACCTATTGAATTTCAGATTCTTTCCACACTTGTCCGTAACAATGGTGTTATAGTTACAAGAAGTATACTTTTAGAAAATATATGGGATAGTGACGGTGCTTTTATTGATGACAACACACTTTCGGTTCATATAAGCAGACTTCGTGAAAAAATAGGCGCAGAGCACATAAAAACAGTTCGCGGTATTGGTTACAGATGGGAGAATTAAAATGACAACTCAGGAAATTGTTTTAATTGTAATTACAGCTTTGCTTTTAATTACTCTCATCATCTTCATAATAAAATCACAAAAAAGCAAAAAGCAGATTAACACTTTAACCGAAAGTATTGAAAAATATATGAAAACCGGCGATTTAACAAAATTCAGTACCGCCGATAACAATTTTTCCACTTTACAAAATGCCGTTTGTGATTTAGAAAATGCTTTAGAGCTACAAAAACACAACACAGAAACCGAAACAAGGAAGAACTCAGATTTTATTGCGGATATTTCTCATCAGTTTAAAACCCCTATTGCAGGGTTGAAATTATATATAGAAATGGATAACGAATTAAATCCAACCGACCATACAGAAAAAGAATTGCAGCTGATTGAGAAAATGGAAGAGCTTATCAGAAAGCTCCTGCACCTTGAAAAAATTAAAACCGATGCTTACACAATGGACTTTGCAACTTGTGAGGTAAGTGAAATTGTAAACAGCATTATAACCGACTTCAAACCGATTTTTGCAGATAAAGAATTTACCATTACAGGCAGCAGTAAAATGCGTTGCGACAAATCGTGGCTTTTTGAAGCAATCGGCAACGTAATAAAAAATGCCTGTGAGCATACCGCCGTTAATGGAAAAATTGACGTTATAATTGAAGACAGCGAGCAGTCAACTATTGTAACTGTTTCTGACAATGGCGGCGGAGTTGACAAGGAAGAAATTTCTAAAATATTTAACCGATTCCACAGAACAAAAAATGCTAAACCGCAAAGTGCAGGTATCGGTCTTGCAATTACAAAGGCAATAGTTGAAAAGCACCACGGAACTATAAGTGCAGAAAACACAGAAAAAGGTCTTAATATTATTATGTGCTTTCCGCATTTAGATGGGTATATTGCACTTTAAAATAAAAAATTTCCCTTTGGGTTGACAAAGAGAGAAAATAAACATATAATATAAATGAAATAAGGCAAACCGATAGATGGTTAGTCCAAAGTTTTAGTTAAAGAAGTAACCGCACTTTTGACCATGGGCGGTTATTTCTTTTTTGTTATTTGAACAACGAGTGCAATAATTGAAACGATAAGAGAGCAAAATAAAAAGAACTCACTATATGTAATCATAAGCACCGCCCTCCTCTCAGGAGGGAAAAGTGCCCTCC
>JAFVWD010000328.1 GCA_017501865.1 Clostridia bacterium
ACCTGGAACAAAATTGCAGGAGCTAAAAACTACAAGATTTACCGTGCAACATATACAAACGGCAAATGGAGCGGTTGGAGTGCAATAAAAACAACCAACAACAAAACATTTGCATATGTTGACAAAACTGCAAAGAAGGGTGTATATTACAAATACACAGTTCGCGCAGTAAACGGAAAATCAGCAAGTAGCTTTACAGCAAGTAAAAATGTTAAGAGATAAATCTCTTAATGAATTATGAATTGCGGAACCTGCGGTCGGCAATTTATATTGAATAATGAAAGAAAACCCTATCATTTTCACGTTGTTTAAATGATAGGGTTTTATTATTAGTGCATTAATTTTAATAGTTTGAATTTATGAACCAAATTTCCATTGACACTACTGATAAACAGTGATACTATAAATCGTATTTTAATTTGGAGGTAATATTATGATTATAACAAATATTAATTCAAGCGATTTAATTGATTACAAAAATGTGCATCCGAAATTCGGAGAAGCATTTGAAATCATTAAAAAGCTTGTGAATGAAAATGCACCTGACGGTGAATATGAAATTGACGGAAAAAACGCATATGCGTTCATTTCTTCATATGAAACAAAGACAGAGGAAGAAGTGAATTTTGAGGCACATAAGAAGTATATTGATATTCAGTGTGTTATAAGCGGTACGGAGGTAATAGGCTTTGAAAATGCCGACGAGGTAAAGCTTATTGAGGACTATAAGGATGGAAATGACATTTGTTTTTATGAGCTGAACAGTGATTATGACAAAGTAATTCTCAACAGAGGAGAGTTCGCGGTTATTATGCCGCAAGAGCTACACGCACCGTGTCTGAGTGTGAAAAATATACCGGGAAATGTGCGGAAAATTGTTGTAAAAATATTGGCAAAATGAAGAAAAAACAACAATTAGCAGTAAAGTGTCGGAAAAAATATTTTGTGGAAAAATATTGAAAAAATACCTGTAAAAAACAAGGAATATATCGTCTAAACTATTGCAAAAAAGCTTGAAGTATGTTAATATGTATTAATGTATAGGAGTATGTGTAAAATCGGCAAGTGTATATAAAAACTCCTTTTTCTCAAGCCTCAGAAAATGTGTTTTTTGAGAAGTGGATGTAGTTCGGGAAGGGAAAGACCCGTGCTCAAGTCATAAAAAAATGTTTGGAAGAAAGAAAAAAATGTCGAAAAAATTAAAAGAAAAAATCAGTGCTGTCGGGAAAGAGTCCGAGAGCAAATCAACTGCCGTCAACACCTCTAAAAAACCGAATAGATTTAACGTCAGATGGCTCCTTGTTTTTTATGATGTTTTAATTTATTGTGTTGTAAGCTTTTTGCTTCTTATGGTTTATGAGGATGTTGTGTCTTACAAAACTGTTAATAATATCCAGGTAGCAATAATCGGATTTGCCGCAATTTTTTCAATGCGTTTTGCATTTGATATTTACAGGCAAATCTGGCGTTACGGCGGAATTCAGACTTATATAAGACTTCTTCTTTGCGACGCGTGTGGTTTTCTGTTGTTTTTCGCAATGGAATATGTTTTACCGGTTGAAAAAGTCTTAATAGTAAAAATTCTTTCCGTTTCGTGTATAAATCTTCTTGGCGCTCTCGCTATGAGGATGATTTACAGGTATGCATATAAATGCGGAACACAAAAAAGCATTGTCGGAGTAGCGTTGTTTAAAATTATGCGCTTCTTCGGAGGAAAATCTCTTGATATTCAGGCAAAGACAGATGTACAGTTAATTAAAATAGCAATTGTCGGTGCAGGAAGAGTCGGTACAAGCCTTGCAGAAGAGTTAATAAACAGTAGCACAGCTTCATATGTTCCGCGTTGTTTTATTGATATTAATGAAGATAAGGTTGGCAGAAAAATCCATGGAATTAATATTCTGTCACAGGACCAGGCAACAGAAAAATTACTTGAAGATTATGGTATTCAGGAAATAGTGTTTGCATTGCCTCAGCTGAGCAGTGAAAAAAGAAAAGAGCTTTTTGATTTTTACAGTAGCTTCGGTCGTAAAATCAAGGTTTATGACTATCCTCTTGTTGAAACGGAAAACAACAAGGGTAAAAGACATATCCGTGAGTTTGATATTGAAGAGCTTCTTTTCCGCAAACAGTTAGATGTAGTTGATGACGCGGTTATTGAATATTACAAAAATAAACGTGTTCTTATAACAGGCGGTGGCGGTTCTATAGGTTCAGAGCTTTGCCGTCAGATTGCAAAAATGAGCCCCGCAAAGCTCATAATTTTAGATGTTTACGAAAACGGTGCTTATGAGATTCAGCAAGAACTCAAAATGATTTACGGTAATGATCTTGACATTCAGATAGAAATAGTTTCTGTTTGTAACAAAGCAGGACTTGAAAGAGTGTTCAAAGCACATAAACCGCAAATTGTTCTTAATGCTGCAGCACACAAACATGTTCCGCTTATGGAACACAATTGCCTTGAGGCAGTCGAAAACAATGTGTTTGGTACACTTAATACAGTTGAACTCAGTGAAAAGTATGAGGCTCAGAGAGTTATTATGGTAAGCACTGACAAGGCGGTAAATCCGACAAATGTAATGGGTGCTACAAAGCGTGTTTGTGAAATGATTGTAGGTGCCTACAGTCAGAAGCCTTCAGGTACTACATACAGTGCGACAAGGTTCGGCAATGTTCTCGGTTCGGCAGGCTCTGTAATTCCGCTTTTTAAAAGGCAGATTGCGCGTGGCGGCCCTATAACACTTACCGACAAAAAAATTGTTCGTTACTTTATGACTATTCCTGAAGCTTCACAGCTTGTGTTAAAATCAGGAGCTATGGCTGAAAACGGTGAGCTTTTCGTGCTCGATATGGGCAAGCCCATTAAAATAATCGAGCTTGCAGAAAATATGATTCGTTTAAGCGGAATGGAGCCTTACAATGATATAGATATTATTGAAACAGGATTAAGACCGGGCGAAAAGCTTTACGAAGAAACTTTAGTGAATGCAGACCTCGAAAAGACGGAAAGCAGTTCAATATTTATAGAACGTGAAGAGCATATTACTATGAACGAGCTGAATGCTAAGCTCAGCATATTGAAAACTGCAGTAGAAACAGGTAATGACGAAGCAGTCAAATCTGCTCTGAAGGTGGTAGTTCCTACCTTTAAAACTCCTGAAGAGGTTAACAAAAATGCAAGTGAAGCTAAAGAGATGAAAAACGCAATAACCATAGGGTGAGTATTTTTATGTATTGCAGATTCTTTAAAAGAATTATAGATTTTGTTTTGTCCTTCTTGGGTTGCATAATTTTAGCAATACCGATGTTGCTTATAATAATTGCAATAAAAATAGATGATCCCGGTCCTGCATTTTTTAAACAACAACGTGTGGGTAAGGGCAAGAAGCTGTTCTGGCTTTACAAGTTCCGCAGTATGAAGGTGAGCACTCCTAAGGATGTACCGACACATCTGCTTGAAAATCCCGAACAGTATATAAGCAGAATCGGAAGGATTCTGAGAAAAACAAGTCTCGATGAGCTACCGCAGATTTTTAACATTTTATGTGGAAAAATGAGCATAATCGGCCCGAGACCTGCTTTGTGGAATCAGGAAGATTTAATAGAAGAACGTGACAAATACGGCGCAAATGATATTAAACCCGGTCTTACCGGATGGGCGCAGATTAACGGTCGCGATGAGTTGGAAATCGACGTTAAAGCAGAGCTTGACGGAGAATATGTTGAAAAGCTTAAGAAGGGATTCTTCAGCGGTTTTTCAATGGATATAAAGTGTTTTTTCGGAACAATAAAATCCGTGCTCAGCTCTGACGGAGTAGTCGAGGGCGGAACCGGAGAAATTGAACGAAGAGAACGCGACACTGCCAATGTGCAGTAATGTAAATGTGAAAAATAAATTTTAGGTGAAGGTATGGAGCAAGTTTTGAAAAGCGAGAAACCCGTTCTTCTAAAAATATCAGAAGAGCAGTCTGAACGCATAAAAATATATAAAGCCTTTCTTGCTATTATGGTTGTCTTTATTCATGCTTATACAGCGAAAGAAATTCCGGAACTTAGTGAAATGAATTATGTTGATATAATTCAATATGTTATTTCACAAGTTATTTGTCGTTGTGCAGTTCCGGCATATTTTTTCTTATCTGCGTTGTTCCTTTATAGAAAACCTTTTAATTATAAAACAAATCTTATCCGCAAATTGAAAACACTCGGTATTCCGTATTTAATAATGAATACTGTCTGGATAGTTTTCTTTTTAGTAGCAAAATTTATCCCTGTTATCGGTGGTATGATTTCAAATCCAGAAAACAATGTTTTAGAATGGAGTTTTGTTGATTATATAGATGCATATCTGGGATTTCAAAATGGATTTCCGATGTTATATCCGTTGTGGTTCATCAGAGATTTGATTGTATTAAATGTTTTGGCAACTGTGATTGGAAAAATGGTTGAAAAAATACCAACTGTTTCGATGGTGATAGCAGTTGTTGCTTGGCTGTTGATTCCTAAAACG
>JAFVWD010000329.1 GCA_017501865.1 Clostridia bacterium
AGGAAGGGCAATTATAATTGAAGATAATAAAATCTTACTTTCTCACGAATTAAATACAGATGTTTATATGAGCCCGGGAGGCGGACTTGAAGAAAATGAAACTCTTAACCTTTGTTGTGAACGCGAGGTAGAAGAAGAGACCGGATATTTAGTAAAAGCCTCTAACGAATTTATAACCATTAAAGAATATTGCTTTGAAACACTTTACATAAGCCACTATTTCCCTTGTAAAATTACAGGTAAAGGACAAAGCCGGCTCACCGCTACTGAAATTGATCACGGAATTACTGCAGAGTGGGTTGATATTAATGAGGCTTTTGAAATATTTTCAAAATACGATGAAAAAACTGAAGACAGACGCAGTCTTTATTTAAGAGAGCTTACTGTTTTAAATAAATATCTGAAAAAAACAAACAAGTAAAGCTGCGTTTAGCGAGAGAATTTATTAGCAACAAATCTTAAAATGCTTAATAAATTGTAATTTACATAACTCAATGGGTTCTTACAGGAATTAAATCCTGCAAGAACCCATTTTTTATTGCTTTATGCTTCAGCTTTTTCAAATTTTTTTATTTTCTGGCTTTAAAATCTTCTTTTATTTCCAAAGCCCACTCAGCGCTCAGTTCTTCCGATGCACGCATACAGCAAACTGCATCTGAAACAGAATTATAAAGAACCTGTGTACCCTTTGAATCTGCTCTGTAATTAACTGCTCTCTCAGGTGATATACCATAACGAGAAGCAGTTTCAACCGCATCAATATTTGCCCCGATAAACAAAAATTCCCATCCGTATTTCGACTTCTCTTTTTCTATCATTTTCTTAACTTCTTCGCTTGTAAATTTATGACTTGCATTTTCTTGCCCGTCAGTTGTAATTATAAACATAGTGTGCTCAGGTACATCTTCTTTACGCGCATACTTATGAATATTTGCAATATGATGAATTGAGCTTCCTAATGCATCAATAAGTGCGGTACAACCTCCGACAACATAATCATCCTCCGTCAATTCGGGCACATCAGAAAGCTTTACTCTATCGTGAATAATTTCCGCATCATTATCAAATAAAACGGTAGAAACATAACACCTGCCCTTCTGCTTTAACTGCTTCTTTATCATTGAATTAAAGCCACCTATAGTGTCCTTCTCAAGCCCCGACATAGAGCCGCCTTTGTCTAAAATAAATACGAGTTCTGTAATGTTGTTTTTCATAAAAATCTCTCCTAAAAATAAAATGTGATTGTTCGGTTTTCAACCTTACAACCACATTATAAAAGAAAATCGTATGAAAATGGTCGCCTCTGAAGCGACAAAATATAATCAAAGAAAATACCGAAAGCCGGGCATATATGCTTATACATCTGTCTACGCGCCTAATAAGGTTTGGTCAAAAGCAAACAATGCTTCATTAATTTCGTGTATATCATATATACCATTAGATATAAAAAACTCGAGAATAACATCAAATTTACTACTTTTAGAAAGGGCGAAGCCTGCTTTTTTCAGCATATCCTCAGTTTCGTCTAAACTAAGCTCAAGCGCAATTGCAAAAGCTAAAGCTGTTTGCTTTTTTGGCTTGTAGTTTTTATTACTTCGAATTTTTGAAAAGTGTTTTCTGTCTATATTTGCCTTTTTATAACACTCTGAATCTGTCATTCCATTTTCGTCAATCTTCCTAAGCAACATTTCTGAAAAGCTTTCGTCAAGATTCCCCACTATTTCGTCAAGGTCGAATTTAACCGACATTGAAGCTGCAAGTGGCGGTGGAGGCATTTTGCTCAGTTCGGACTCAGAAAGAAGCACCTCGCCCTCTGCTTCTGATATGTTTTTTTCTGTTTCTTCTTCAAGCAACCTACGACTATAAGCTTCACTTAAAGCATAAAAAGAAATTGCTTCAAGTTCACCTGTCATTCCTCGGTTCAATATATCGTCATCAACGTAATTATCATCAATATATTCCTGAATATCCGAAAAAAGCTCAGAGCTTATTTTAAAAGAAGATTTATCAAAAACAACTATGTAAACATACATATCATTTTCTAAAAGAAAGTCAGTTATACTGTCTACCGCAACCTTTAAAGCTTCATCCTTTGGATAACCATACGCACCTGAAGAAATCAACGGAAATGCAATTGTTTCTATTCCGCGTGTTTTTGCTATTTGTAAGGAGTTTTTGTAACATTCGGTAAGCATCTGCTTTTCATTTGAACAACCATCTTTATAGACAGGTCCTACGGTATGAATGACATATTTACAGGGCAAATTATATGCACCTGTAATTTTCGCCTCCCCGACTTTACAGCCGTTAAGAGTTTTACATTCCTTAAGCAATTCTTTACCTGCAGCTTTATGAATTGCACCATCTACACCGCCACCGCCTAATAACGTTGTGTTAGCAGCATTTACAATGGCATCAACTGCCATTTTTGTTATATCTTGTCTTACAATTTCAAGTGGCACTTTATTTCACCTTCTTGTTGTTTAAAATATTTCTGCGCTCTTTCCAATCCGGCATTACTCTCTCTAATTTATTGTAAAAGCTTTTGCTGTGATTAGCCTCTAAAAAATGAGTGAATTCGTGAGCAACTACATATTCAATACAGCTTACGGGAACCTCAATTAAAGAAGTATTAAAAGTAAGGATGTTAGTCGATGGTTGACAGCTTCCCCAACGTGAAACCATTTTGCGGAATTTTATTTGCGGGTATTCGGGTACATATAATTTAAAATACGGATACATAGCCTCGCAAATTTCTTTAACAACCAACTCAGCCTGTGCACGCTTCCACTTTTCTACAGTTTTTTTCTTCATCTCAAAATCCTGTGTATTTTTTACTGTCAGTGCCAGAATCTCTTTGTCGCACTCAACTTGATTTTTAGCGCCTTCTTCTATTTTAATTAATCTTTCACTGCCAAGAATTTTGATTTTTTCACCCGTTTTATACTCAAGCTCTTTCGGTTTACTTGCCTCAAGCTCTTCATACCTTCTGAGTGCGTTCAGTATAAAGTCCGCATGCTCTTCAAGAAAGGAATCAATTTTTTCCTGAGTAACCCTGTTGCTTGCAGATATAAAAATCGTTCCGTCAGGCTTGACTCTCAGATTAAGATTTTTTACATTTTTCCTGCTAAGCTCGTAAAAAAATGTTTCTCCATTTAAAATAATTTGTTTTTTCATATAAGTATCCCGTCACAATGGTCGATTTCATGTTGAATTATCTGTGCAGTCCAACCGGTAAATTTTTTAACACGCCACTCAAAATTTTTATTCTGCCAACGCACTTTTATTGATTTGTAGCGTTTCGTTTTCTTAGGATATCCTTGTAGTGAAAGGCAAGATTCCTGAGCTTCATACGGCTCTTGTTTTTTTATAATTTCGGGATTGAACATAACAGTAAATTTATCATTTTCTTCAAAAATAATAACTCGTTTATTTAAGGTGACGGGAGTCGAACCCCGTACGCCTAAAATTTAAATCTTTCGGCACATTAAGCCGTTTTTTGTCTTGTTATACGTCAGTATGACTACGCCAAAGAAACACCTTAATGCACCAAAATCTTTGCAATTTTAGGTGCGGGCAGTTTTGTAAGACAAAAAATTTTCAGTAACAAGGAAAAACTCGCAGGAATACTGTCGTATTTCAAGAGTTTTGACGATGTTAGTGGGAA
>JAFVWD010000330.1 GCA_017501865.1 Clostridia bacterium
CTTCTGATAGCAAGTGCAACTCAATCAGCAGAAGTTAATGTGCATGTTAACGAGAATGAAATTACAGCTTTAGGTCATTTTTCTGAATGTTCTATCACTATAAACAATCAAACATTTGACGGTGCTACTTCTATCGACTTCACCGACACTATTAATGAAATGATTGATGAAAAGAGCAAAGATTTTGAAACCGAACCTTTTAAACCTTCCGTCATAAACTACGGTGCAAAGGGTGATGGTTCAACAGATGATACAGAAGCCTTTCAGACTGCTCTTTCCGAAAATAGGCTTGTGTATGTTCCTGAAGGTACTTACAAGCTGTCAGATACACTTCTTGTAAGACCAAACTGCGAACTTGAACTTTCACAGGCAACTCATCTTAAGTTTACACAGACCGAAGATAACTGTATTGAATTAAGAAGCTCTGCAACTTTACGAGGCAATCACGCAGTTATTGAAGTGCCTTACAGCTTTACGGGTAACGTTATAAGTGTTGACACTCAATTCGATGAAGGCGCAAGTGACACGCCGCCTTTCGCACATTGGGACCCAATGTGGAAACGTGCAAGATATATCTATGATGTGTGTATTGTTAAGCCTGACCCGAATGCAGGACTTCATTATAGTATTGATGGCACTTGCTCAGGAACAGGTATTTATTTAAGTGCAAAAGGCAAGCATCTGACCGAGGGTGATATAAACTTCATTTGGGGTGCAATTCTTCAGGGTATCAGAATTGCCGGTGCTTTCACATACGGTATTCAGGTTGAAAATATTGATAATCCTGATGACAGCACAGAAGATGATGCTTGGAACCACGATATGCGTATTGAAGCGGTCATTCAAGGCTGTGAAACAGGCGCAAGTCTCACAAACTGTAATACAGCTCATTTAGCCGTTACTATACAACCGAGTACAGCTCAAGATGGTACTAAATACGCAAAATGGGGTGTATATCTCAACGACTGCCGTAATATAGATATGACCTCTTCTCTTATTTGGGACTGGCATGCTGCTCGTGATGATAGTGAAGAATATCAGCATATAGCTATGTACGGAAATTGTAGAGGTCTTGTACTTTCAGATTTTCTCTATTACGAAAATTCAACAGATATTCGCAAACTTATTTATACAGATACACCGAGCAATCTTGAAAAAATGACAATTCTTCAAGAACCGATTACGAGGTGGTTTAAGCCAATTGACGGTGTACCATATTTTTCAGACGGTTATGAAGATAAGAAACTTGCTCTTGAAGAAGATATAGACCGTCACTTCACCACAGACAGTATTAAGATGTTTGAAGATGTTTTATCCAAAGCCATTGACACAGACGGAAGCATCTATAACGAGGTTGGATATAAGAAAGGCGGTTACCTTACATCTTCGGCTGATATTGCTTCAAACGACACCTATAACACATATGCGCACACGGGCTTCATCAAATGTAAGTCCAGTGATGTAATTCATGTTAAAGGAATCGACCTCGCGACAAATGACTCAAACTGTCGAATTGCAAAATACGACTCTGATTTTAAACCAATCAGTCAAACAAATATTACTATGAGTAATATTATTTCTAACGCTTCTTATTATCATTACACTACAGAGTATGATGAAGAAAACGATGAATATAAAATTACTTTAGTAGGTTCGTCCGATACAGCCTATATCAGAATCAGCGTTTTCACTCGTACTTTAAGTGAATATCCGATTATAACAGTCAATGAAGACATTAAGTATGAAGAACATGGCTTCCTTGCAGACGGTATCAAAGTCAAGGCTGAAAACGTTATCGGCTTACCGAGTGACGATGGAACTGACGGAACGTGGGAAAGTATGCCTGATAAGCCTTTTTATGAAAAAGGTATCAGCTACGAATGGGATGGCGTTGTTACTGAAGGAATGAAAACTGCTCCGGTAGAGGGTGCAGGTCTTACCTTTTATAAAATTTCTGACGATATAATAAACCATAAAGAAATAGTTGGAGCAACAGTAAAGAATTTCTTTGACGGTAAAGAAGTTGAAACAATCATAACTTCAGAAATGCTCACAACATTTGATAGTGGCGCTTGGATAGCGCTTAGTTCAATACCTTTTGCTGTTTGCACAACAAAAGAAGATATAATTACGATGATGGGAATTACAATATCTTTTGCTTCTGCCGGTATATGGTTTCCTATGTTTGACTCAAATAACGAAGAACGCACATATTTTATAAAAAAAGAATATGAGCTAAAAAAAATTGACCCAAAGTTTCTTTATCAATCTGACCTTTCGCAGAATGACGAAACACAGCCTGATTATGTAAAGAATAGAACACATTGGAGTGAGATAACAAATGAAAAAGTAATATTATCTGAAACATTGGTAGAATTTACCGAGGAAAACGAAGGCTTTTTTGTTTTTGAAAGTCAGCTTGTAGAAGGTAAAAAATACAAGGTAATTTGGAATGGTAACGAGTACAATTATACTGCAAAAACAGTAGAGGGTGTTGTCGCAATAGGTAATTTATCTTATTTAAACGACACAACTTCCATTATTTACGAAGAACCATTTGCCGTGGCTAATATGGATGGAGCAGCAGTTTTATTAGCCTTCAAAGAACTTCCGTTAACGGCTAATGTAATTATTACCGAATATGATGAGATTGTGCATAAACTACCCGACAAATTCATAGATAAGGAGTTTAGAATTACAGCGACAAGAAATGAGGATTCCTCTTTTCTTGTTGATAAGACTTTCTCCGAGGTGCAAAAAGCACATTCCGACGGGAAAAATATCACATTAGCATTTATAAGTGATGTTGAATATATTTATTATCTGTCACATATTTCTGACGAACAAATCGAATTTATGTCTTTATACATGGCAAACCAAAATGACCCAATAATAAGATTTGCACAATTAACCCGTAGCGACACCTTTACCATTCGTAGCATAGATTTAACTTTATATAGGAATAGTTAAAACCACACAATAGGCTTATGAATGGAGCGTAAAAAAATGCGCTATTCAATAAATAACACTAAAGAAAGGAATAATTAAAATGTCAGAATTATCAAATTTAATTTTTCACGGAGCGAAACATAAAATAACATCACCTTATGGCTATCGTGATGTTATTGAAACTTCCGGCGGAAACTCAGCGCCTTTCCATAACGGAGTGGACTATGGAACCTTTAATGTTAAGCTTCCGCAATATCCCATTGAAGATGGTATTATCGTTTCTCGCGGTATTGACTGGGCTTATGGCGGAGCCAAGTATGTTTGGATTAAATATCCTCGCTTGGGTGTCAAAATGCTTCATTATCATCTTGACAGTTACAGAGTGAAAAAAGGTCAGGCGGTAAACAAAAATACAATTATCGGTTACACCGGAAAAACAGGGAAAGCAACCGGAATTCATCTTCATCTCGGCTTAAAGCTTCTTTCCGGGGGTGGTTATGTTGACCCGGAAGCTTGGTTTGAAAAAAACTATACAGAACCTATTACTGAAAAAGACAAAACCGGAACATATAAAGTGACTGCAAAGGTTCTTAATGTCAGAAGCGGTCCCGGCACAAAATATAAAGCAAAGAAGTTCAGAGAATTATCTGCAGATGCACAAAAGAAAATTCTCAAGCTCACCGGAAAAAAGAAAAACGGCTATGTTAAAAATATGACCTTCAGCGTTGTTGAGGTTTGCGGAAACTGGGGCAGAACACCTTCAGGTTGGGTTAGCCTTAATTATTGCAGAAAAATCTGAGGTGCAAAAAATGAGTGAAGCTGTTATTGTGGCTCTTGTTAGCTTGGTTGGTACGCTTTTCGGTACCTTCGGCGGCATAGTTACAGGAACCAAACTGACTAATTACCGGATAGAACAACTCGAAAAAAGAGTTGAAAAACATAATAAACTTGTTGAGCGCACATATGAGCTTGAAGAAAAATATCAGATTCATGAAGAAAAAATCAAGGTTGCAAATCACAGAATTGATGACCTTGAGAAATATCATAAACCACAATAAGAAAGGAAGAATACTATGAAATATGATATTACGCCCATTATTGAAGCTTTAATTATGCTTTTTTCTACAATTATCACTATTTTTATTATCCCCAAAATTTCAAAAATTCTTCAAGAAAAGCTTACAGCTGAGCAGCGTGAAAATCTTGGTCGTTGGGTTAAGGTGGCTGTTGATGCTGCAGAACAGTTATACGGAAGTAAAACTGGACTTCAAAAAAAAGAATATGTTGTTAATTTTCTTTTGTCCAAAGGTATTGTTGTTGACATTGATGAAGTAACGGCATTGATTGAAAGTGAAGTCTATAAGCTGACTAATGAAAAATCTAACAAGCTTTAAAGCTAAATAAAAAGTCCCTGAAAATGGGACTTTTTTTAATAAAACTTGTGACTTTTAAAAATATGTGATACCATATAAATGGTGATTGTTATGAGGGTATATTCACAAGAAATTATAGAAACACCTCTTTATCGTGCGAGACTTGAAAACAATGTCATAATAAATGTCTTTGGCAATTATGCCGAAGGTTCTGATGGAAAAACCTATTATCATATTGGAAAAGAAGACGAAAATGGTGTCCTTCAAACAATAGGTTGGAGTTGCGATGTTGACCATGCCATTGAGTTATAAAAACATATCTTTTTGGAGTATGGCGGCCCTGACGGCGAATTGGGTGCTTCTCTTCGCTATTTAAGTCAGCGCTTTTCAATGCCTTATCCCGAGCTTCAGGGAATTCTGACTGACATCGGTACTGAAGAGCTGGGGCATCTTGAAATGGTTGGCTCA
>JAFVWD010000331.1 GCA_017501865.1 Clostridia bacterium
AAAGCAATAAGCATGAAGTATAGCCTCGAAACACTATGTTTCGAGGCTTTGCTTTTTTCATTGTTATTTTGCATATTATATAATAATTTTGTCTTAAATTGTATAAAGATTCCTATTGAATTTCTTTATATTTTACATTATAATGGAATTGTATGCTCGTATGGTATGTAAGGCATTACTTTATGCAGCAGATGTCAGTACACATCTTTATTGAAAGGATTTATGTTAATGAAAAAGTTCAAGATACTTTCCCTCATTCTTGTGCCAATATTACTTCTTGGTTGCGTTGTTTTTCCAAATGCACCCGAAGCAAAGGCTATAGAACAGAGTACTGCCCGCAGTGACGGTTATGTAACCGCTCTTCCTGCTGACTTTGAATATTATTCTCAGAACAGCAGAATTTATTTAACAGGCTACAAGGGCACCTACCCGAAGGTAATAGTTCCTGAGACTATAGACGGCCTTCCGGTATTTTCTATTAAGTCCGAAACTTTCAGTACCTCTGACTTAACTCACTTAAAGCTTCCCTCAACACTTTACTTATTTGGTACAAAAGCTCTGAGCAACTGTGACTCACTTGTTCAGATTGATATTGCTGAGGGCAACACAAAATTCTGTTCGGTTGACGGTGTTCTTTACAGTAAGGATAAGCTTAAGCTCATTGCTTTCCCTGCCGGCAGAACAGGTAAATTCACTGTTCCTGATGGTGTTACCTCCATTGCTAACTTTGCTTTTTACCGTTGTTATCAAATAGAAAATGTAAATATGTATAATACCGTTACTTCAATTGGCGAAAGAGCTTTTTCCTTCTGTTGGAATCTTAAAAAGCTTCGTCTCAGCGACAATCTTCAGACTGTAGGACCATTCGCTTTTTCACATTGTAACGATTTAACCAGTCTTCACTTACCACAGTCACTTACCTCTATTGGTTACGATGCTCTTTTAGGCAGAATTAATTCAAACGACAGCTCAAAGGAATATTACCTCGTTGACGGAATATATTGCACAAAAGGTTCATATGCCGCAAGATATGTTTCTTCACTCAAGTTAAATTATATTGACGAAGGTAAAACTCTTACAGATGTTCCCGTTGGTATTACAGTTACTGATACAGGTAAAACACTTCCGGATAATGCAACTCTCAAAATAGATGTTAAACAATTAAACTCCATACCGGAAGATTTCAGCGGTATAAAACACTCAAAAGCATATGTTTTTGATGTTTATTTGTCTGTAGACGGAAAGCTTTCTGTTCCGAAAGGCTCCTATAAAATTAATTTTGATGATATTGCAGACAATCTCATTCCTACTGCAACAAAGGTTTTCACTTACAGAGCAGGTTCGGTTGAACCGATTTTATTCTCACTTACACAAAATTCAACTGACTGCTATACAGATTCTCTCGGAACATTTATTGTTCTCACCTCTGATGATTTCTCATTGAAGGGTGACGTAGATGGTGACGGTTTAGTTTCTGTTTTAGATGCGAGACTTGCGCTTATTGCTTCAGTAGGCCTTGTTGAGCTTACTAACGGTCAGAAGAGTGCTGCCGATGTTATTGCGACAGGCTCTGACAGAAATGTAATTACTACTGCAGATGCAAGAAAAATTTTGCGTACTGCAGCTGGAATAAAAAATTGAGGAGGACGAATTTATGATAGGTCTTGGTAAATGGCAAGCAGAAATTGACAACATTCTTTTTAAAGGTGCTGCGATTTTTACTATCGCTGATGAAAACGGTGAATATAAAATTGACCTTGAACTCCCCGGCGAAGACTTAGGTGTTACTGATATTGATATTAAAAATATTCAGGAAGACGGTGACACTCTTACCGGTGAAGCAAAGGTTGACATTCTTCCGGGTAACAAACCTTGTGAAATTTCACTTACATTCTCAGGTGATGTTTGCAACGGTTACTTGAAGGTTCCGTTCATTGGTAAAATAAAAGTTAAAGATGCTAAGAAAATTGGCTGATTAAAACTCAGGGAGCTATAAAAACATCAGGTTTTTATAGCTCCTTTTTTATATTTTTTGCAACATATCATTGCTTTACTTTAACTTTTCCCGATGCTATACTCAAATCACAGAATGGATGTGACGTAATGGCAAACATAAGCAAAAATATTAAAAGGCTTCGTAAACAGAATAATTTGACTCAGGATGAGCTTGCAGAAAAGCTGTTTGTAACAAGGCAAACTGTTTCAGGCTGGGAAAACGGAAGAACGCAACCGGCTCTTGATATACTGTGTGACCTTGCCGAGGCACTCAACTGCAATCCTCTCGACATAATCAATTCAAAAAAGCCAAAAATGACACGCGAAAAATTCGTCGCTCTCATTTTTGAAAATGAAGAAAAGTTTTTCGAAGTGACAGATAATATTTTACACTCCCCTTATCTTTGTCAGATTGCCATTAAAAACGCCATTCTTGAAGCATTCAGTAAAATGGAGGAATTAAGCGCTGATTCTTTTGCGGAAAGCTTTACCGGTATGCTTGAAGCTGAGTGCGAAAAATTAAAAGGAGTGAATATCTGCGATGATGAACAATAATGTACCTGACGGATTTCACAATGCCGTCAGAGAAGCTCTCAGAGAAATTGATTCTATGAACAACATAAATATAAATAATAAAAACAGAGCCTTAAAAATTACAGTTGTTGCAGCAATAACCGCCGTACTTCTGAGTGTAAGTACTTTTGCCTACACAGAAATAAGTGGTTGGCTTGAAAAAACAGGTAAATATTCTGCTGTTGTTACAAACGATAGCTCCGACAACATTCAGGCGCCCGAAAATGTGAAGCTTGAATTCGGTTATTTGCCTGCTGATTTTACTGTATTTGAAGCACCTTATAAATATCATTACAAAGACGGTACAGGTCTTTCATTTAATATTTTTAAAACTGATGCCCCGAACAAGAGAGAATATAAAAATGTCATAAGCACCGAAAAAACAGCTTTCGGCGAAAATGAAGCGGAAATTCTCACACTTAATGAAAATGAAATGAACCTTGCACTTATTAATTT
>JAFVWD010000332.1 GCA_017501865.1 Clostridia bacterium
GACACCTGAACAGTTTGTAATAGGTAGCAAAATTAAAGTTGTCGGTGATGGCGAAGAAATTGAATATTACCTTAGAAACAATGAATTTGAAATTGTAGGTATAGTGCTTTCACCGTATTGGATTTCTTATGAACGCGGTGCAACTACTGCCGGTAGTGGTAAGTTAGGTGACTTTGTTTATATTGCAAATGATGTTTTTCAGTCAAGAATTAATTATTACAGTGAAGCATATGTAACTCTTAATGGTACTGAAGGGCTTGTGGCATATAGTGACGAGTACAATGCTTATATAGAACAGATGCAGAGTACACTTCTGCAGGCAACAGAGCCTATAGTTAAAGAACGAGCAGCAATTTTAGGTGCAAATCTTCCTGCTAAGCTTGCATCTGCACAAAGTCAGATTGCAGCTGCCGAGGCAGATGTTAATTCAAGACTTGCAGAAGGAAGAGCAAAAATTGCAGAATACAGAGAGCTTGAGAAAACAGGTGAGGCTCAGCTTGCTGCCGCAAAAGCGGAGCTTGACAGAAAATACGCAGAAGCACAGGGTCAGCTTGAGTCAGGCAGTAGTCAGTATATGGCGGCGGTTAATGAATATAATGCCAAAATAACAACTGTTGCGAATAAGCGTGCAGAGCATACAGCAAAGCTCAATGAGTACAATGTAAACAAAACAGCGGCGGATTCTGCTAAGCAACAGCTTGATACGGCAAACACAGAGCTTCTTGCAGCAAAGCTTAAAATTGAAACAACTGAAGCACTTATAACAAGTACACAGTCTACTCTTGATAACATAAAAAACAATCAGAACGTTTCTCAGGAGGAACTTGATCTTGACCTTATGGCAGAACGTCTTGATCAGACAAATCCTGAACTTGCAAATATCCTCAGAAATGCTTCGAATTTAACCGCTCAGGGTATGGCTGCCGATGTAGTTGTTGAAACAGAACAATTGCTCGACCAGTACAATACAGAGCTTGTTATAGCTGAAGGCGATTATCAGCAGGGCAAGATAGTTTACGATGAGAAATATGCTGAGTGGAGTGCTGCTGACCAACAGTTGCAGGCAGCCAAAATTCAGCTTGACAGTGCAGATGCTCAGCTGAAAACAGCAGAAAGTCAGCTTGCTCAGTTTAAAGATCAGATTCAATCAAGCGGCTTCGACCTTCAGTTCGGTTCATTGAAGGCGCAAACAGAGTATAACAATGCTCAGACACAGCTTACTTATAAAACAATGCAGCTTCAGAATATTCAGCAGACTCTCGAAAAGGCTGAGAAGCAGATAGCGGAGGCTGAAGCGGAAGCTGAAGAGAAAATGAGTCTGGTTAAAACTGAGTATAACAAGGGTGTTTCGTTACTCGAAACAATAAGAAGCGGTCCTTCGTGGTCTGTTTATGAGCGCGGTGATTCACCGGGTTACACAGGTTACGGCGAAGCTGCTAAAAATATGCAAAGACTCGCTTACATTTTCCCGACATTCTTCTTTATAGTGTCTACACTTGTATGTCTTACAACAATGACAAGATTGGTAGAGGAACAGAGAACACAGCTCGGTACAATGAAAGCTTTGGGTTATGAAGATAAGACAATAGTAAGCAAATATCTTATTTATGCAAGCTTAGCAAGTACTATAGGTAGTATTGTAGGTGTTCTTGCAGGCTTCTCGGCTTTGCCTCACGCAATTTTTGCGGCATGGGGAATTATGTACGAAATCCCAAGTCTGAGAGTACAGCTTATTCCGGTTTATATAGTTTTAGGTATACTTATTTCGGTAGGTCTTACAACTCTTGCGGCATATATTTCTTGTGTTAAAGAGCTTAAGACACCTGCTTCAATTCTTATGCGTCCGAAACCGCCTAAGGATGGTAAACGTGTTTACCTTGAAAGAATACCTGCTATATGGTCAAGACTTAACTTTACTTCTAAGGTTACTGTTCGTAATCTTTTCAGAAACAAAAAACGTTTTGCAGTTACCGTAATAGGTATAGCAGGCTGTACCGCACTTATGCTTTCAGCATTTGGTCTTCAGAATGCTATAGGAACTGTTATAACAAACCAGTACGGCGAAGAGGGTGTTGCTCAGTATGACCTTCAGGTTGTTCTTAAGGAAACTGCCCAGGGCTATACACCTGACAGTGAGGTTGTTAAGAATATTACAGGTATGCAGGGTATAGAAACTTCAATGTTAGGCTTCCTTAAGGTTTGCGAAGGTTATTCTGACAGAAGCGACAAAAAGATGGAAGTAGACGTTTTGGTTCCGCAGGCACCTGAAATGTTGAAACAGTTTGTTAATCTTAAGTCGGGTAAAGAAGATGTTCCTTTTACAGACGAAGGTGAGGTTATAACTAAAAAGTTCGCCGAAAAGACAAAGACGGAAATTGGTGACACAGTAAAGCTTTCGTGGACTGAAGGCACCAAAAAGGTAGAATATGAAGTTAATGTTGTCGGTATAGCAGATAACTACACCTTCCACTATGTGTATGTTACTCCTGCAACATACTACAGAATGACAAATACTATTCCTAATTATAACTATCTCTTCTGCTCAATAACAGAAGATATGAGTGCAGATGCTAAAACAGCACTTGAGACTCAGATAGGTGCAGTGAACGGGGTTAACGGTACTGTTTACACTACCGTGGTTATTGATAACTTCAACAATATTATCAATGTACTTAATCTTGTTACACTTGTATTTATTGTTGCCGCGGTTACACTTGCATTTGTTGTTCTTTATAACCTTAACAACATTAACATCAATGAGAGAATCAAAGAACTCGCAACTCTTAAGGTTCTGGGCTTCTATGACGATGAGGTTTCGGCTTACATTTACCGTGAAAATGTTATACTGAGCTTCTTCGGTATAGTAATAGGTCTGTTCCTCGGAGTATTCCTGAATATTGCAGTTGTAAGTGTTGTTGATATTGATACGGTTACATTCAGTACGACTCTTAAGTGGTGGAGCTATGCTCTTGCTGCTTTGTGTACTGTAGTTTTCGCAATTATTGTAAATGTTTTAATGCATTTCAAATTGAAGAAAATCAGTATGGTTGAGTCGTTGAAATCAGTAGAATAAAACTGATATCCCAAACAAATAAGCTTAAGGGGATGTAAAAAAAGCGCAGACCATATAAAACCAGATATAGCAATGGGTTCTGTAGGTTTAATAAGCCTATAGAACCCATTTAAAATACAAACAAACTAAAATTGATGAAAAAATTATGTTTTATACGGTCTGCGCTTTTTTCCCATCCCCTAAAAATGAGCTGTAAAAAAACCTGCGTTTTTTTACAGCTCATTTGAAATTCAGTGTTAACTGAAAACATCCCGGTAACTCAGAGTATTGATAGTATTCAATAAATAAAAAAGCAACGCATTTTAATTTGCGTTGCAGGTTTAGTATTAAAAATCATCATCATTTGATGTATAAGAAGCGAATTTTGATTTCGCGAAAAGAGAACCGCTTATATACATATCCGCAATAAATTCAGCCATAATATTCGGAGAGATTACCATTCCGTCATCCATCCAATCAACAACGGTTCCGGTCAAAGCATTAAGAGCAAAGTTGAGAATAAATCTTCTCGGGTCCTCCTGCGGATAATTTTCTTTTGCAACAGGAACATTTTTTGCAAGAAGCTTTGTAATTCTTTTAAGAACCTTATTGTTGTTATATTCGCGAGTGATTACAAAACGAGCTATTGCTGTGTTTTCCTGACAGAAAACAAGAATATTCTTAATGTAATTTGCGAAAGCCTCAGGTGAATTCACAGATTCTTCGGTTCCCTGGAGTACACTTTCAAATATTTCATATGCTTCGTTTTGTATCTGCTCTAACATATCAAATATGTCTGTATAATAAAAGTAAAAGGTTGCACGGTTTATATCAGCAACTTCAGTTAATTCAGTAACAGTAATCTCGTTTATGGATTTCTTTTGTAACAGTGCAAAAAGAGAATCTCTCAAGAGCTTTTTTGTTCGTTTAACACGCCTGTCATTGGTGTTTACCTTTGATAAACGTTCGTCGCTATTTGGCATATTATCCCTCCTGTATTCTTATTTTTAATCATTTTAGCACAAATTTGTTGGATATTCAAGTCTAAAAAAGAAAAATGTTTAAATTCTTAAAAATTCTTAAATAAATTATATCAGGGTGTTGATTTCTGTAGTAGTATCTGTATGGTATATATTACAACTAATTACGTACTTGATTTTTATAGGTAATATTGATATAATTAATTGATATTTAAAAGTGTATTTCTCATTAAGGAGTTGTTTAAATGAAGTACGATGTTGCTGTTATTGGTGCGGGTGTTTCAGGCGCACTCATTACACGAGAGCTTTCAAGGTACAATCTTAAAATTGCGTTATTGGAAAAAGCGAACGATTGTGCTATGGGAGCAACCAAAGCAAACAGTGCTATAGTTCACGCAGGTTTTGATGCAAAGCCCGGTTCATTGAAGGCTAAGCTCAATGTTCGCGGTGTTGAACTTATGAAGGTAACCTGTGAAGAGCTTAATGTTCCTCTTAAAAATATCGGTGCACTTGTCGTTGCGTTTTCTCAGGATGAAATACCTCATCTTGAGGAGCTTCTTGAAAGAGGTAAAGAAAACGGAGTGCCTGAGCTTTCAATTGTTTACAGAGATGAACTCGTTAAAATGGAACCTAATATAGGCGATACGGCAGTTGCAGCACTTTCTGCACCTACTTCTTCTATAGTTTGTCCGTATGAGCTGACAATTGCAGGTGTGGAAAATGCGGTAACAAACGGTGCCGAGTTTATAAGAAATTGTGAGGTTACCGCTATAAATCAAAAAGATGGTTTGTTTGAGCTTGAAACAACCTCAGGAAAAATAGAAGCAACTTATGTTATAAATGCGGCAGGTGTATTTTCGGGTAAGGTTGCCAAGATGATAGGTGACAATTCAATAGAGATCATTCCCCGTAGAGGCGACTATTATCTTCTTGATAAATCCCAGGGTGCTTTAGCCTTCAGAACAATTTTCCAATGCCCGACAAAAATGGGTAAGGGTGTTTTAGTTTCACCTACAGTTGACGGTAACCTTATAGTTGGTCCGTCTGCAATTGAGCACGATGACGGTGATAATGTAGACACAACTGCTGAAGGACTTGATTTGGTTTATAATTCTGCAGTTAAGAGTATACCTCTTGTTTCCTTAAGAAATGCCATAACCTCATTCAGCGGTAACCGTGCACACTGCACTGCTGATGATTTTATAATAGGCTCATCTGAGGTGAATAAAAACTTTATCAATGTTGCAGGTATTGAGTCACCGGGGCTTTCATCCGCTCCTGCTATTGCTGAAATGGTTAGCGGAATTGTTATTAATCTTATAGGTGATGTTGAAAAGAAAAACAGTTTTAACCCTGTGAGACCGGCACCTGTTCGTTTCAGAGAGATGACATCCTTGCAAAGAGAAAGACTTGTTGAAAAGAATAAGGCTTACGGAAGAATTGTATGTCGTTGTGAGACAATTACCGAAGGTGAAATTATAGACGCTATTCATGCTCCTGCAGGTGCAAGAGATGTAGACGGTGTAAAAAGAAGAACAAGAGCGGGAATGGGCAGATGTCAGGGCGGCTTCTGTGGCAGTAAGGTTGTGGAAATCCTTGCAAGAGAGCTTGATGTTCCTGTTAACACAATAACTAAATTCGGTAAAAATTCTAATATTATGTTTGACAAAACGAAGTGAGGAGGCAGGGATATGTTGAATTATGATTTAGTAGTAGTCGGCGGTGGTCCTGCCGGTCTGGC
>JAFVWD010000333.1 GCA_017501865.1 Clostridia bacterium
ATTTTTTTATCTGTTACTGTGATTACTTTATTACCGGGAGTACTTATACTTTTCCAGCCTCCCCATTTTCCGTTTGTGTATTCACTTCTGTAAACCACATAACTTTTGGCACCCGAAACCTTATTCCAAGTAATTTTAATTCCATTACTTACACGTACTGCTTTAACTGTCGGTTGTGCTAAAGAAAGTAATGCCTGCGAAGATTTATTAGTGCTTTTGAAGCTTCCGTTCAATGCTTTGACTGTATATTTGTAATAAGTACCGTTTTTAACATTTTTGTCTGCCCAGGCTGTTTTATTTGCTGCCGCAGTTCCGCGATTTTTCCACGATGACCACTTTTTAGTTTTTGCGTTATATGTTGAAGAATAAACTACATAGCCTGTAGAATTTGCAACTGCACTCCATGAAACTCTTATGGAATTACTTGTATTAGCAACCTTAACTACGGGAGCAACGTTATATTTTAATGTTCCTGTAGATTTAACTGAGCTTACGACCTGACCGTTAAGTGCACGAACCGTATAACGGTAATTGACACCTAATTTAACAGTTGTATCGACAAACGAAACAGCTTTGCAGCCCTTCTTTATTTCAGTCCAACCACTCCATTTTTTTGTTTTTGCATTATAAGCTCTTCTGTAAACAGTGTAACTCTTCGCATTCGATATTTTATTCCAGGAAACCTTTATTCCCTCGGGTGAATTTGCAATTTTAACAACAGGTGTAGCCGGAACAACAAACGATGCATTGAACGCACTATATGTACTCAATGTTCCGTTTTTATCCATTGCAGCTACAGCGTAAGTATAGCTGTTTCCGCTTTTTACATCAGTATCGACAAATGTGGTGGTAGTCGAAGAAACCTCTGCATAGCGCTGAAGCTCACTACCCTTTTTCTTGAAGATAACATACCCGTTGGCACCTGCCACGTTATTCCAGGAAAATGCAATACCATTCTTTCTTAATTCAGTGTTTTTAATTTTAGGTTCTGCAAGATAAAGAATAAGACTTGTTTTGCTTATTTCTGTTGAATAACTTCCTTTTTGTGAAGTTACCGCAAATTTATAAACCTGTCCCGATGTAGCTGTCTTATCAACATATGAGGTTACACTTCCGTTCACAGAAGTTAATTTTTCCCATTCACCGAAGACACCCTTTACCTCTTGCGAACGATAAATATCATAGCCTGTAGCACCCGGTACAGACTGCCAGGAAACTAAAACTCCGTTTTTTGTGTTTTTTGCACTTGAAGCCGGTGACGCAATTTCATCCTCTTTCAAATAAACAAAATCACATCCGGTTAATTTGTCATTACCCTCAGAGATGCTTACACCTGACCAGGATGACCTTGAACCTTCATAGATAACTTTTTTTAATGAATCACATTCATCAAAAGCATATTGCCCGATGCTTTTAACACTCTCAGGTATAGTCACATTCTCAAGAAGTGAACAATACTCAAAGGTGTACGGCTCAATTTTCACAACACTTTCAGGAATAACAAAGCTTTTTAATGCCTCGCAGTAGCAAAATGCACTCTGACCTATATAGGTAACATCCTTTGAAAATACTATATTTTCAAGACTCGTACAGCAACCGAAAACATCGTCATTTAAAACTGTTATTGTATCAGGTAATGTTATTGTTTTAAGTGAAGCACACGCATAAAAAGCTGCCGCACCAATTTCAGTTACACTGTCAGGTATAGTTATATTTTCAATCTCAAGACAGTACGAAAATGCACTCTGGTCTATGTTTTTTATGTTTGCAGGAATATTAACATTTGTAAGCTTATCGCAATAAGCAAACACCATTTTCGGAAGAATATCTATAGCTGTAGGTATAACAGCCTCACTCAACGAAGCACATTCATAAAAAGCAGCTTCACCAAGTGTTGTTACCCGTTCAATACCATTCACCGCCTGTAACAGTTCACAATGAGCAAAAGCATAGCTTCCTATAGAAGTAACCGTTTCAGGTAGTGTTATTTCGGTAACATATCTGCAGTAAAAAAAGGCATTTGCCCCAATTTCGGAAACAGGCAACCCGTTATATTCTGCAGGAACTGTAATTTCCCCTGATGCTTCACCGTCACAATCACTTACTACATATGAAGCACCATCGTTGCTCAATTCAAAAACCAACACATCTGTTGATGCTGCATTTGCTTTTATTGATACAGGTGCTGAAAAGCACAACCCAAGAACAAAAACAAATGCTAAAATTAAACTAACTCCCTTTTTCATAATCGTCCTCCTGATTAGTTATTATATAACAAATAAATTCTAACACATTTACTAAAAGAAAAAAAGTGCTTTTCTTAATGAATTTATAGATGCTTTTTTGTGTAATTACACCCAAATTTATGTAGTTCCCGACAAAATATATGTCGGGAACCGTTTTAAGAAGCCATCTTCTGCTGGTACAAATCATCTGCTTTTAAAAGCATTGTTTCTGCAAAAATGCCGTACCCTCCTGTCGGGTCATTTAAAAACACGTGGGTTACGGCACCTACAAGCTTTCCGTCCTGAATTATGGGACTTCCGCTCATTCCTTGTATAATACCGCCTGTTTTATTTATAAGCTCGGAATCCACAACCTTTATAACCATATTTTTATTTTCGCCTGATATATAATCTATTCTTTCAATTTCAATATTATATTTTTTCGGTTCACCGTTTTCAACTGTTGTTACTATTTGTGCTGCTCCGGGCTTTACTTCGCTTTTTGATGCCAGCGGATACTTTTCCCTCTCTGTATCCACCTTATTGAAAACTCCGTATACACCAATTTTTTCATTAAGCATAATTTCTCCCGTAACACCGCTTTCAAGAACACCGCACAGCTCACCCGCTGTACCTGATTTACCTTTATTACATCCTGTAATAAGTGCATCAGTTGTTTCTCCTCCTGAAAGAGGTAGAACCTTACCTGTATCTATATCACATACAGCATGGCCAAGGGAAGCAAACTCACCCTCATCTGTAAAAAAGGTAACTGTACCTATTCCTGCAGAGCTGTCACGAATCCACAAACCAGCCTTATATTGCCCGGCAACAGAAGAATAAACCGATGAAAATATCACATTTTTTAACTCGCCGTTCCGTGAAATCTGAATTTCTAACGGATTACCGTTACTTTCTTCTATTAATTCTGAAACCTCTGAATTTGTAGTTACCTTTTTTCCGTCTATACTCTTAATTACATCACCCTTCATAATCCCTGCTTTTTGAGCAGGATTTTCATACACACCCGATGTTTCTACATTCTGAGTATCCACAACTATAACTCCGTCACAGTACAGCTTTATACCTATAGGAAATCCTCCTATATAAACATATTCTGTATTTTTTTCTGTTTTTGCGGAAGAACTATTAGTAGGTGAGTTATAATCATCAGAAAAATTCTCTATTAAATTATCGCTTATTCTTGTTAACTTGTCCCTTATATCATTTTTTATTGAGTTACTTGCAATAGCATTTGAAAAACCACCGCCGTTAACAACAAAGCTCAATAAAAACAAAAATGAAAAAATTGTAAAAACAGATTTAAGCAATCTTTTTCCCATCATTTTCACCTCCGATTTTTAAATAGCGCAGATAAAAATCTACTCTATTACTGTTCCTTTAAAAATCGTTTTTATGTTATGAAAATTGATGAAAAAAGTTTTAAATTTTCAAAAAAAATAAAGCCTGAAAAACTTCAGGCTTTAATATAGAAATATTAAAAATCAGATAGAAATTTCGTTTGCTATTTTGTAGAGTTCCAAATCAATTGTTTTCTTCATATTAAGTGCTTCAATAATATCATAGTCAACAATATCATCGTGATTGCAAACAACAACTCTGTTACCAATATCCTGCTTAAGG
>JAFVWD010000033.1 GCA_017501865.1 Clostridia bacterium
TTGAAAAATTATGTAAGAATTATATACCTATAAAATACATTTGTCAAGTATATTTATACAACACTTTAAACTTTTTAATCAGAATTCTTTGAACTTATCCCGCTGGCTTATAAGCTCAGCATATTTTTCCTTTACACCGTCAAGACTATTGATTCTGAGGGGCTCAACGATATCACACACAGTTTCAAAAAGCGGAGTCAAGCCCATATTTCCGATTATGCCTTTTAATGTATGTGCATATTCAAATGCCTCGTAGGTTTTGCCCTGCTCTATTGCTTCGCCTAAATTTTCAAAAGCCGGATCTTTAAGCAATTCACCGTAAAATTGTTCGTATAAATCCTCATCATCAAGAAAACGTGCCAAAGCACCTTCAACATCACATTCGGCTTGTTTTAATTTTACAAATAATTCCTTCACAGTAATTCTCCTTACTTTTCGTGTTTTTCAACTATTACACCAAAACCATAAATCAAGGCAGAAACAAGTCTTGCAAAAATAACAAGTATTGCAACTGCAGAAATCAACGGAACCGCAAGCAATGAAACCATTTCCATACCGATATATGCACCTACATACACCACAGCAATAACTGTAACAATTATAATAAGAAACAGATTAATTACAAATGTTATAAAGGAAAGCTTTTTCAAAGAAGCAGAACAATTCTTAAAGAATTTAAAAGCTTCAGCCTCTTCTGTCAAAGACATTTTTGTTTCGGGTTTACTTTTCTCCTCTTTTTCTGTAACCGCAACTTCACTTACAGCTACTGCTTTCGGCTCCTCAACCAATTCTTCAATATTGATATTTTCTGCTGTATTCTCAAGAGTTTCTTCACTAATTTTTGCTTTTCGTGCCATTTTTATCTCCTTTTAAATGATTAATTTCTGAAATCGCCGAAAATTAATACCATTCTTCGCCGTACAAATCTCCGCTGTAATACTGAATTGAACCTGAATTACCCGGTTTTGTGGTTTCAGGTGCAGGCTCAACATCAGGCTTTTGTGTTGTTGACGGCTTAACTGTCAAATCACCTTTATCTGTATTATCCGATTCGTTTTTGTCAGCAGTTTCATTTTTACCTGAATCGTTATTGCTTGATGAAGGTTTACGTGAAGTTGTAGCATTCGAAGATTGTGAACCTATAATACTCTCTTCTGCTGAGTCAGGTTTTTCATTTTTCTCTTCAATTTTTACAAAGTCACCATTATTCCATTCATAAATAATATATATTTCTTCACCATCAGCATTTGTTTCTTTTGAAACAATTTGTTTGTTTGTTTCATCTATAGTTATAGCGCTGAGAGAAGAAAGTGTTTCGTTGTAAACGAATTCGCCTTTTTCTGTGTCGAAAATCCAGCAGCAATATTCAAAACCGTCGATGGTTGACACAATCGAAACACAAATATCTTCATTCCCATCAAAGTTCAAATCCTTGAAATTAATATGATTTTGCGCAAACTCAAGAACAAGAGCAGTCTTTTTATTTTCCGGAATGAGAAGCTCCTGTACAAAAACTTCATCCTTATACACCTTAAGTGAGTCTGCAGTTAATTCTGCTGAATAACCGCCGTTCACCTTTCCGGCTGCAATATTCTCTGTTTCCTCAACTGTTACATCCGTTCCTTCTGAGCCCTTGCAGGATGCAAGGCTGAACACGAGAGTGAAAACACTCATTAAAACTAATGCTGTTAAAAATACTTTTTTCATTTTTATTCTCCTTTTAAATATTTACTCCTGCATTTCTTAATGCAACTCTTAATGAAGCTGTATCAGGTGCTTTAAAAACGAAACCGCTCATTCCGTAATTTTTAGCTCCTTCTATATTTGCTTCTAAATCATCTATAAAAAAGCACTCTTCAGGCTTCAAATTGAACTTATTGCAAAAAGCCTCATAAATTTCTCTGTTAGGCTTTATCAATTTATAAAGCGCCGAAATAAAATAACCATCCATAAGCGTTAATGCCGGTATATCAAGATATCTGTCAAAAAAACGCGGTGTTGAATTTGACAAAAGATAAACAGGATAACCGTTAGCCTTTAACTCTTTAATTAACTCATATGTCTCCTGGAATGGTGGCATATAATCATAAAAATCAATAACCATTTTGCTGATTTTATCATGTATCTCCGACGGAAGCTTTTCTAAAATCCCCGGCAGAAGCTGGTCATATGTATAAATACCTTCATCGAGTATTTTCCATATACTATTCTCACCAAAAACGTGTTCATAAATAACTTCGTGGTATTTCTCGGGAAATTCAGCAGTAACTGTCTTTTTCAAGTTAAAATCAAGTATAACACCGCCCATATCAAAGACAATATTTTTAATCATTTAATCACCTCAATATTAACCCACTATAAACAATTATAACATTTTATTTGAATTTTTCAATATTTCTTTTAAAAAAATACAAAATTCCTCTTTTTATTCTCGGCTATATGTGGTATACTCTAAGTGTATTATATGTAAAGGGTGATTTACTAATGGAAATTAAAATTTTTAAAACTGCTGAAGAAATCGGTGTTGAAGCCGCAAAGATTTTTACTGACACAGTAAAAGCTAAGCCTGACTGTGTTCTCGGTCTTGCTACAGGTGCTTCACCTATTCCGACTTACCAGAACATTATTAAAACTTATAATGAGGGCGGTATCTCATTCGCAGATGTAAAAACCTACAATCTCGATGAATATTGTGACCTCCCTCAGGCTGACAAAAACAGCTACTACACATTTATGCACGAGCAGCTTTTCAATTCTCTTGATATCAAAGAAGAAAATGTTCACTTCCTTGATGGCAACGCAGAAGATACTGCTGCTGAATGTGCCCGTTACGATGCTGAAATTAACAATGCAGGCGGAATTGATGTTCAGCTCTTAGGTATAGGTAACAACGCTCACATTGGCTTTAATGAGCCTGCCGACAAATTTACCGTTGGTTCATTTAAAGTTAAACTTACTGACAGCACAATCAATGCAAATAAAATTTATTTTGATGAAGGTGCCATGCCACACTACGCACTCACAATGGGTATTGAACAAATTATGAGAGCAAAAAAAGTAGTTCTTATTGCTACAGGCATCAAAAAAGCAGAAGCAATTAAGAATATGGTTGAAGGCGAAGTTACACCTCAGGTACCTGCTTCAATATTACAAAAGCACGAAGATGTAGTTATTTTCCTCGATGAAGAAGCTGCTTCACTTTTAAAGAAATAACAGAGTATATTTAAAAGAACTGTAAAAAAACATTAGTTTTTTTACAGTTCCTTTGTTAGAGGATAGGAAAAAAGATGCAGAACGGACAAACTGAGCAAAA
>JAFVWD010000334.1 GCA_017501865.1 Clostridia bacterium
GACGGGCGCTCAACTACCTCTCCCGCTGCAATTAAATCGGCTATATTTTTAGGTAATACATTAATTCTCGGCAAAGTCTGCGCCCTCCCTTCAATTTAAATTTGATTAAATACCTTCAGCTTCTTTCTGAAGCTCAAACAATTTTGTAAGTGCCTCTATTGGTGTAAGTGTGTTTACATCAATATTTTTCACCTTTTCAACAAATGCTTCTTTATTGCCTGAAGAAAATGAAAGCTGCAGCTCCTCAGGTTCTTCCTCAACAACTGTCTTTTTCACTTCACCAAGGCTCACTCTTTGTTGTTCCTCAAGCGATTTTAAAATAACCTTTGCATTTTCAACAACTGCCTTAGGTACTCCTGCAAGCTTCGCTACCTCAACACCGTAACTTCCGTCTGCTGCACCCTTTACAATTCTTCTTAAAAATGTAATATCGTCGCCACGTTTTTTTACCGAGGTATTGTAATTCTTCACACCCTCAACTGTATTTTCAAGCTCTGTTAATTCGTGATAGTGTGTGGCAAAAAGTGTCTTTGCACCGATTTTCTTTTTATCAGCAGTGTACTCCAACACGGCTCTCGCAATACTCATACCATCAAAGGTCGAGGTTCCTCTTCCTATTTCATCAAATACAATCAGGCTCTTGCTTGTTGCATTTTTAAGAATATCTGCTACCTCAGTCATCTCAAGCATAAAGGTTGATTGCCCCTGAGACAAATCGTCAGAAGCACCTACACGAGTGAAAATTTTATCAACAATACCTATTTTTGCACTACTCGCAGGAACAAAGCTACCTATCTGTGCCATTAAAACTATTAATGCAACCTGACGCATATAAGTAGATTTACCGGCCATATTAGGACCTGTAATAATAGCACTTCTGTACTCTCCGCAGTCAAGATGCGTATCATTCGGCACAAATGGTGCACCGCCCAACATCAGCTCAACCACCGGGTGTCTGCCGTCCTTTATTATTACATCGTCAGAAGTATCTACAGTTGGTCTTACATAATTATTGGTAACAGCAGCATATGCAAAAGAGCAAAGAACATCAAGTCTTGCAACTGCTTTACCTGTAACACGTACTCTTTCGAGTTCATTTGCAATTTTCGAACGAATTTCCGAAAACAGCTCAAACTCTATTCTCACAATTCTTTCCTGTGCACCCAGAACCTTTGACTCAAGCTCTTTGAGCTCCTGGGTAATATATCTTTCACAATTTGCGAGTGTCTGTTTTCTTATATAATGCTCAGGAACAAGATCCTTAAAAGAGTTTGTTACCTCTATATAATATCCGAATACACGGTTATAGCCTATTTTAAGTTTTTTAATACCTGTCTTCTCTTGCTCTGATTGTTCAACAGCAGTAAGATAACCCTTACCATTTTCAACAATATCGTGAAGAGAATCCAATTCTTCATTATAGCCCTTTCGTATCATACCGCCTTCTCTTACAGTAAGAGGAGGTTCATCTACTATTGCTGAGGTTATTAATGAATTGACATCTTCAAGTAAATCTATTTCATCAAATATCTCAGTAAGCATTTTTGACTTTACATCTTTCAAAGATGATTTTATGCCCTGCAGCTTGTCAATAGTAAGACTCAATGTACGGAGCTCTTTTGCGTTTGCTGTTCCGTAAACAATTCTTGTCATAATTCTTTCCAAATCGTACATATCTGAAAGAAGTGACATTTCAGTATCTAAAAGAATTGTATTTTCAGAAAGCTCTTCTACTGCGTTCTGCCTTGCAGAAATCAAGGCATAATTAAGAAGTGGTTGTTCAACCCAATTCCTTATAAGACGTTTACCCATTGCAGTTTTTGTGTGATCTAAAACCCAAAGAAGGCTACCCTTCTTTTCACGTCTTAACTGAGTTTCGGTAAGCTCTAAGTTTCTTCTTGCGGTAAGATCCAGATTCAAGAACTTGTCCGCACCAAAAAATTCTACATCATTAATATTTTCTAATTTTGTTTTCTGTGCATTTTCAAGATAGTTCAAAGCTGAACCAAATGCATAAAGCAATGCATTATTTCTGTTGAATTCAGAATACTGCTCTGAATTTTCATCTATGTGCGAAATAACTGCACTTTTGCAAAGTGTGTCATCATAATCATCATCATTCAAAATCTGACATCTTGCAGATAATCTGTCTTTGACAAATGTAACAACCTCTTTTATTGATGAGGCATATTTGTTTAAAAGAACCTCACTCGGCGCAAAGCATCCGAGCTGATTCATAAGACGTTGTGCATCTGAGGAATCCTTGAATGAATCAAGGTGAACCTCGCCTGTTGATACATCAACAAAAGCCGCTCCGCAGAATTTTTCTGAAATGTATACTGAAGCAAGAAAGTTGTTTTTACCTTCATCAAGCATACTGCTTTCAATAACTGTTCCGGGAGTTATAACTCTTACAACATCTCTTTTTACAATTCCTTTTGCCTGTGAAGGGTCTTCAACCTGTTCACATATAGCAACCTTATAGCCTCTGCTTACAAGCTTTGCTATGTAAGAATCAGCGCTGTGGAAAGGCACACCGCACATTGGTGCCCTTTCCTCCTGACCGCAATCTCTTCCCGTAAGAACTAATTCGAGTTCCTTGGATGCAATTTTCGCATCTTCAAAAAACATCTCGTAAAAGTCGCCTAATCTGAAAAACAGGAGAGTATCGGCATAACCTTGTTTAATTTGAAAATATTGCTCCATCATAGGAGAAAGACCGGCCATAGTACACCTCAACGCTTAATTTCTTGTTAGTTAATAATTTTTATCAGTGGCAACCGCCGCAGCTTTCGCAACTGCCGCCACATTGATGCTCGTGTGCAGGCTCGCAGGTTGCAGGGTCTTGTCCGTCGATGCAAAGAGCAAGAATACCCATAATTTCGTTCATCATATCATCTATTGCAGTTTTTGCTGCTTCGAACTTAACCATATTGCCGTTAAGCATAACTGAACGATAAAGTTCCTCGAATTCCTTGCCGTAATTTTCCATTACCTTTTCGTCAGCTTCATCACCTTTAGCTGCTTCTTGTTGGTAATTGAGTTGAACAAGATTTATTTTGCCGATAAGGTCATTGAGTTCCTTGTCTGCATCATTTGCTTTTTTAGCTTCATCAAAAGCCTTGTAGCGTTCGTCAGCCTGAATAGCTGCACCTAATTGTCTTGTGAGTTCTATAACTGTCATTGTTATACTCCTTTTCTTTGTTTTATCTAAAATTTCAACAATGAAACATTGTTTATAAAAGTAATTTGTCAGGAGCCTGAAATTTCTTCCTGAACCTTAAGAAGCTCCATAAACCATTTCGTTTTTTCTTCCTTGGTTATGTTGTCTTCATATTCCGCGGCTTTCGTTCCCTTCCTTTTCGAGTAAATGAAAGTAAACATTGAGCCGTATTTAACCTCTTTGACGAGTGATACAGTATCTAAAAACTCGTCATAAGTCTCACCGGGGAAGCCCACAATTATATCAGTAGTAATATCAACACCCGGAATCTTTTCTTTCGCATAGTTTACCAAGTCAAGGTAATGCTCTCTCGTGTATTTTCTGTTCATTTCCTTAAGAACTCTGTTATTGCCTGACTGAACAGGTAAATGCAAGTGTCCGCAGAAATGCTTTGAGGAAGCCAGAACATCAATAAGCTCATATGTGCAATCCTTAGGATGTGAAGTCATAAAGTCAAATATATAGTCGCCCTCGATTGCATCTATTCTTCTTACAAGTTCTGCAAAATTTATACCATTCTCAAGGCTTTTTCCGTACGAGTTTACATTCTGCCCTAAGAGAGTTATTTTTTTATAGCCTTCATTTATAAGAGTTTTCGCTTCTTCCAGAATAACCTCTGCCTCACGGCTTCTTTCTCTGCCTCTTACATAAGGTACAACGCAGTAAGAACAGAAATTATCACAGCCGTACATGATAGGTAGCCACGCATTCTCGCCGCTGTCACGTTCATTAGGCATACCCTCGGCAATTACACCGTCACAATCATCAATTGAAAATACTCTCTTTTTTGTTTTAAAAACCTTCAGAAGTAATTCGGGAAGCTTGTGAAGTGCATGTGTACCGAAAACAAGATTAACGTACGGGTAACTGTTCTTTATTTTTTCTGC
>JAFVWD010000335.1 GCA_017501865.1 Clostridia bacterium
GGGTGAAATATTGCTTTGCAATGTGAAATACGCCTGCGGCGTGTGAAATTCGCCTCGACGGCGAGTGGGTGGATTTAATTTCACTTGATGCGATAGCATCAAATTTCACAATTTACGGAGTAAATTATTTCACCGTGAGCGTAAGCGAACGATTTCACTAAAAACGAACGGTTATGTAAGAGTTCGAATTCATACGCAAAACTGCCGAAAATATCTTTTTTGTAGTCTATAGACAAAAAATCCGACAAGTTTCGACTTGTCGGATTTTTTTATTCTATCTGATGGCTTTGCTATATAATCCGTTGCAATACAATATTATATGTCGTATAATATATTCATCAGTAATAATTTGTGGAGTTGATTATGTGAACCGATTTAATAAAAGTTTTGGAACGAATAGATGAATTAGTAAAAAATCGGAAAATGTAATTGACAAACCTAAAGGAGCATTGTTATTGTCTTTTAACTACCATCAGGTGCTTTAGTAAAAGACGTTTTATTGATTTTGAAATAAAGATTATTTTAGGAGTGAGATTGTATGCCGGGAAGTATTATTTTGTTTTTGGTTTCTTTCGGTTGCGGGATTTTTTTCTTTTCAATTGGAGTTTATGCTAAAAAATTGCAAAAACCAATGTGGTTCTGGTCAGGCTCCGAGGTAAAAGCTTCACAAATAACTGATGTTAAGAAATACAACAGAGAAAATGGAATTATGTGGCAACTATACTCGTTGTGGTTTTTTAGTGCAGGTTTAGCAAATTTTTTAAATGCATTTTTTAGTGTTGCGTTACTTGTTTTAGGCTGTACAGCAGGAATTGTTATTTTAGTTTTTTCTTACAATAGGATTTTAAAAAAATACAAGGTAAACTGAGTGTTTTATTGCAAGTGCAGAATATTTCTGCACTTTTTATGTTTGTGAATTGTTTTAATTGTATCCTGAAATATTTAATGATATAATTTTTGTAAGATTTTGATTTCTTTTACGTATATAAGGGTGAAGGGAGGCATTATATGAAAGATAAAGATATTGTAAATTTATATTTACAACGAAATAAAAATGCTATTAATGAGACTGATTTAAAATACGGCAGATACTGCAAGACAATAGCAAGAAATATTTTAGGTAATAGTGAGGATGCAGAAGAATGTGTAAACGATACATATCTTCATACATGGAACTCTATTCCACCGAAAAAGCCAAAAGCTTTATCAACATATTTAGGGAAAATTACTCGTAATTTATCATTTGATAAGTTTCGTTATAACAATGCTGAAAAAAGAGGAGGTGGAGAAATAAAGCTTGTACTTGACGAGCTGGAAGAATGTGTTTCGGGCAATGAAAGTGTGGAAAATGAACTGAATAAGCAACATTTGATTAACGAAATCAATAGCTTCCTTAACACAATTCCAAAAGAAAGCTGTGATATATTTCTGTGTCGTTATTGGTATGTAATGAGTGTTTGTGATATTGCAAAACAATTTGGAATTACTGAAAATAATACATCGGTTATATTGAATCGTACAAGAAATAAACTTAAAGCTTACCTTATAGAAAGAGGTTTTGAATTATGAAAAAAGAAGAGCTTTTTAATATTATAGGTGAAGTAGATGAGCAGAAAATTTTAAAAGCTAATAAAATTTTTTTCGCGAATAAGAAAATACCAAAAGGCTTATTGAAATGGGGAGCTTTAGCAGCCTGCCTTATAATTACTGTAGTTTCTGCGATTGGTGTTTTAACAAAAAAACAGCCTGTTATTGTAACATTAAGTAATGGTGATGAGATTAATTTTAATATATCCGAGAGTATATCAATCCATAGTCTTGATATTCCTATAGCTGACAGTAGGAATTTAAGCAAAGCTGAAGCAGAGAGCATTTTCGAAACTTGTAACATCGAGGCTTATGTTTCTTTTGAGGAAGGCAGTTATGAGTTTATCACATTAGATGGAACAATAGACGGATTTTCTATTAACGTAAACAGAAAGGATATCCCATCCTGTGTTGAAGTCGAGGGAGAAGAAAGCTTGTCTTATATCAACGGTATTCCCGTAAATTTAGGGTATTCCGTTATTAAAAGCAATGCTACAGCAGTCGTTTACGGAGAATTCTCGGTAGGAAACTATAGAGTTCATATTGAGACTGCAGGTGATAAAAGTAATTTAGAAATACTATGTAAAAAGGTAGCCGATGAGCTTTTAAAATTACTTGAAAATTCAAGTCTGGATTTTGAACAGATAAAATATTGATTCTTTTGTTCCGTTAATTGACTAAAACTATATTCTGTGATAAACTTTCTGACGTTAAGCAGTAGAGATGATTTTTATTTTGAAAGGCATTAAATAAATGAAAATTTTGATTTGTGATGATAATTCTGAATGTATAAAAGATGTTCAGGAGCACATAAAAATTTTTAGTATGGATACAGGAATTGAATTTGAAGAATTTGCATTTTCTCGTTCTATCGATGTACTGAACAGCGATTCGATATTTGATATTGCAATTTTGGATGTTGAAATGGATGATGTTAATGGGTTGAAGTTAGGAGAATTTCTCAGAAAATCTAATCCGCACATTATACTCATTTATTTGACAGCTCACAAAAAATATTTAGATGATGCATTGAATCTGAATGCAGTTCGTTTTTTTGAAAAACCGATTGAACCATATAGGTTTTACAAGGGATTGAATGATGCAATAGAAAGAATAGATAATTCTGTTGTTAAATTCGCACTCAAGGATAAAGGCTTCACTGATGTTGTAAATTCAAAGGATATTATTTTTGTTGAAATAGAGCACAGACATTCAAAGGTTGTTACTATTAATAAAATTTATCACTCATCTGAGCATATTTCTTTTTGGAGAGAAAAATTGCAGAGCTCAGCATTTGCTGTTCCTCACAGAAGTTATATAGTTAACATGAATTATATTTCAACATATCAAAGAGCAAGAATTTGGTTGAATAACTCAAATGAAATTCCGGTGGCAAAAAGTCAGCAAGCCTCATTCTATCAGAGGTTTTGTCGATTTTTGGAGGGTAGATAATGGAAAAAACTATTTTCGCTCTTTTTATTTATGTTTTTGAAATGTTGATTTCTTTTGCTTTTTTTATTAAAAATTTCAATTCAAAGCAAAAAACTCGTTTTCACACTATATTTATAGGTTTATTATTGTTTTTGCCCTGCGCATTGTTGTTTGCAAAATTTGAAAACGAAATAATTAATTTAACCTTATTTTTTATAATTAATTTTTTATTTGCGTTTTTGTGTTTTGATATAAATATAAAAGCTGCTATTATACAAAGTGTACTTTTGGATGCCATTATGTTTGCGTCTGAAATACTTACTATATCTATACTTTCAGCTATAAGAGAATTACCGACAGATATTTATAAAACAAATTTTACATCTTTTGTTTTAGCAACTATAATCAGCAAAATTCTATATTTTATTATAACTCAGATTTTTTCACTTTTTATTCGGAAAAGCAGCTTGCAGTCATTTAATAACGGTTATTTTGTACCTCTTTTTATTTTTCCTGTGTTAACGCTTGTTACAAGTGCTTTGTTTTTATTTATAACATTTGATGTCAGATTATCAGCAGGATATCAGATTACAATTTTTGTTGTAAACTTACTTCTTATATTTTATTGTATTTTTGTTTTTATTTATTTTCAGTCTCTGTCAGAAAAAGAGAGGAAAATAACTGAATTAGAAGCAGAACGAAAAATGAATGATATGAATGCTACATATTTAGAAATATTAGAGCATCAGAACGATGAATTTCAAATTGTGTTTCATGATATGAAAAACCACTATCTTACTTTAAGTCAGATGGAGAACATAGGTGATGTAAAACAATACATCAACGAGCTTTATCCTTCCTTAGAAAACCAAAATAAAGTAAGGATTTCCAAAAATAAAATAATTGACCTTATATTAAATAAGTATATTGTAGTTTGCAAAAATCGTAATATTAAATTTTATTATGAAGTCAGAACTGCTGATTTGAATTATATTAATGATATCGAATTATCTGTTATTCTTAACAATGCTTTAGATAACGCAGTTGAAGCTGCAGAAAACAGTGTGGACAAGATTATAGAATTTTCTATACGTCACATAAATAATATGGATTTTGTCAGTATTATTAATAGCTGTGATGAAAAACCTGTTAGCCGTGATTCAATATTAAAAACAACAAAAAATCATATGCAAAAGCATGGTTTCGGAAGTAAAATTATTGAGCGCTATACAAAAGCAAATAATGGTGAATATGAATGGTTTTACGACGAAACTGAAAAACGGTTTCACTTATCTCTTATGTTTCAGTCAAAATAACTAAGAAGACATTACAATTTTTGTAATGTCTTCTTTTTTTGTCGTTTTTATATCCCATTTTTGTAAAAATGTTGATTTTTAAAATGAAATTATTTATTTTTATAACAGTATTAAACAGCAATTCCAAAAATTGCTTTAGCCCGGAGGTGAAAAATTGCAATTATATTGTTATTTACTGTTTATTTTTGTGCTTATTTTTATATTTATTATTTTGCGTAAACAACGGCTTGTTGTCGCAAAAAAAGTTGTTGATAAGAGAAAAACGGAGGATAGAAAACAAATGATTGAGCTTGCCAAAAAATTTATAGATAAAGAATGCCTTATATCTGCTTTTGACGGTAGTCATCAATACAGCGGTACAATTAAAGAAGTGAGTAATGGTGCTATTTTGATTGAGAACAAAGGTAACATTGAAGCAATTAATTTAGATTTTGTTTTTAAAATAAGAGAGTTTCCTAAAAACAAAAAGGGTAAGAAAAAATCTGTGATTTTTTAAATGATATGTTACGGGGGCTTTGATATGAAAGAGTTCAAAATTTTAGAATTTAAGAACTGTAAAAACACATATGAAGAAATTGAGTCTGTTTTGTCAGAAAAAACTTCTGATGGTTGGGACGTTGTAAGCTTTAGTACAGATATGTCAAAAGATATAAAAGGTAGGATAATTGTTCTCATTCAGAGAAATAAATAAATTTATTGATTTTTTAACAGAAAAGGGAGTTTAATATGCCAATAAAATATACACGGATATTATCTGAAAGGGATAATGATATCAGAAACTTGATTTCAATTTTTAAACTACCTGATGTATCACGCTACTATTGTATTGATTATGATAATTATTTTTCGTATGTTACGGATAATCCGGATGTGTATTTTTATAAAGTGTACGATAATGAGAAAATGATAGGTGCATTACATCTTGAAAAGGCAGAAGAAACTTTGTATCTGAGTATTGTTGTTTTTCCTGAATTTCAAAATAAAGGGAATGGTTCAAAAATTATTGAAGAAGTAAAAAATAATGTTTTGGGGTTACAATACAGCAAAATTGAAGTGGCAATTCATCGGGAGAATATTGCCTCTCTTAAATTATTTGAAAATCAGGGGTTTGCTGTTGAGTCAGAAGATGGCAGTTTAATCACATATATTTATGAGAATAAATGAAATAATTATTATTGCTGTTTTATTGACTTGAATACAGGAATGGTTTATTATTTAAATGGTGATTTAAATGTTAGAGATTTTTTTTGAATGTATTGTGGATTTTATTATGGAATTGATAGTGGGAGCTATTGATGAAAGCACAAAAAAGTATAAAAAAACCGTAAGAAACACAATAATAACGGTATTCGCTTTGTCGGTATGTGCATTTTTTATATCGCTGCCGTTTTTATTAGAAGCTAATGGTAACAGAGTTTTAGGGATTGTTTTATTTTCACTTTTACCTTTGGAGTTAATTGCCGCGATAGTGGTGTTTGTTGTAGGTAAAATAAAAAAGAAAAACAAATGATTGTAAATATAATTAAAAAGTGGCTGAAAAAACTTTTGTTTTTTCAGCCTTTTCGTTTATTCCAAAACTCCGTAGCTGTGGTCAATGACCAAAACAGTGAAAATTTTACCGTTGTTTGCTTCGGAAATTTTATTTTTAATTATTTCTTCTAATTTTTCATCGCTTAATTCATATTCGGGTGGCACCACAACATCGAAAAGAACATTTTTGTTTTCTTCACCTATAACAACCCTGAAGTCATGGAAGGTAAGAGCAGGGTCTATATTTTCAATTATTTTACTTACCATTTCTTTTAATTCGTTTATTTCAGGTGAATCAAGAATTGTCGGGTCGAGATGTACAACAAGGTGAATATTTAATTCACTTTTAAAATCTCTTTCTATCTGGTCCATTATATCGTGGCAGACAAGAACATCAATTTTAGCATCCATTTCTATGTGTGCAGAAGCAAAATATGTATTTGGTCCGTAGCTATGCACCATAAGGTCGTGAACACCTAAAACATTATCATAAGATAAAATTTTCTTTTCTATTTGAACAAACATTTCTTTTGTGGGTGGTTGACCTAAGAGCGGGTCTAATGTCTCTTTAACCAGGCTTATACCTGAAATGAATATAAATATTGAAACAATAACACCCATATAACCATCTAAATTAAATCCTGTAAAGTGTGAAATTGCACTTGCTATAAGAACTGCTGTAGTAGTA
>JAFVWD010000336.1 GCA_017501865.1 Clostridia bacterium
CAGGGCACTTACCGAAGTGTTTATAATGATGTTTATACAATAAGAATCGGCAGCAAATGGTATTTGGGAGATAAACCACAAGGATGAGTGCATCACCGTAAGGAATTTAATTGAATTTCCGGGTGAGGCACTTTTTTTGCGGATTTTGTCACTTTTTAGTGTTTTGCACAAAAATAAATAAATGTTGAAAAAATATTTGACAAAAGTAAATAAATGTGATATTGTTAAGGAAACGAATTCGCATTTTATGAACGGGGTGGTATTTTGAGCGAGAAGGAAACTGCTTGTTTCGAAAGTCTTACCGACGAAGATTTAGTAAAGCTTTCACAAGACGGTAACAATCTTGCTTTAGATACTTTAGCTCGTAGGTTTTTGTCTCACAAGCCTAAAATGTATTCCGCAGGTTATCTTGATGTAGATGATTTACTTCAGGAGGGTATGATAAGCTTCCTTTCTGCTGTACGTACTTATTCAGGTGAGAAGGGTGTACCGTTTTCCGCCTATGCCACAGTCTGCATAAATAACGGAATTATTTCAGCAGCAAGAAAAACCAAGAATGATTTTCAGATTGACAGAGAAATTGATCCTGTTGATGTTAATGTAGAAGCGAAAAATCCGCTTGATGCCATAGTTGACAGTGAAAATCTCAGTTCTGTATTAGTTCTTTGTGAAAATGTTCTCTCAGATGTTGAAAAGTCAGTTGTTTATAGTCAGATGAGCGGCTTATCATATACCGAAACGGCAGAAAAGCTCGGGCTTACACCAAAAGCTGTAGACAATGCATTACAGCGGGCGAGAAAAAAATTAAAAAGCGTATTCAATTAAAATGTCCTCTTAGCTTAAAAAGGAGAGCGTTAATTGTAGGTTGCGGTTTTTCCTAAACCTTATATAAAAGGTGACGGTGCAATTCCGTTAGAGGGCAACATCATAAAAAAAGCGAGGAAACAAAAATGTACGAAGACAAAACTCTCATCTGCAAGGAATGTGGCAACGAATTCGTTTTCACTGCAGGCGAACAAGAATTCTATGCTGAAAAGGGCTTTGTAAATGAGCCACAACGTTGCAAAGAGTGTCGTGATGCTCGTAAACAAGCAATTAAGGGAGAACGCGAAAAGTTTAAAGCAACTTGTGCATCTTGCGGTGGCGAAGCAGAAGTTCCGTTCAAGCCACGCGAAGACAGACCTGTTTATTGCAGCGCTTGTTTTGCAAAAATGAAAGAAGAGGCATAAGTTTTACATAAAATTTAATTTAATGAAAAGAATTTGCCTGCCTTGTCACACTACGTGTGGCAAGGCTTTTCTTTTTTGCGGAAAATCTACTTCTTTTCTCAAAACATTCAATGCAAACAGATTCGGAATTGCCATAAGACCGTTAAAAATATCGGCAATTGACCATATAAGCTCAGGTGATGCAATGCAACCGATAAATGCAAGAATCAGATAAATAATTTTATAAGGCTTAATTGCTCTACCTGTAAAAAGATATTCAGCACTTTTCTCTCCGTAAAAGGAACAGCCTGCAAGAGAAGCAAAGGAAAATACCGCGGTAAGAATTGAAATTCCTTTTGTACCAAGTTTACCTAAAACTCCGTAGGCTGCTATGGAAAGCTCTGCACCGTAAAGCTGTCCGTCTTTTATGAAGGTACCGCTTACTAAAATTACAAGTGCCATAATTGTGCAAAGAAAAACTGTATCACAAAAAACCTCGAATATAGCCCACATACCTTGGTTTTCAGGGCTTGTGTTTTCTGTTTCGGAATGAAGAATTGTAGAAGAACCAAGTCCTGCCTCGTTAGAAAATACACCGCGGGAAATGCCGTATCGCATTGCGCGGAATATGCCGTAGCCGCTAAGTGCTCTGAAAGAAAAAGCCTCTTTTATAATTAATGCTATTGCAGGAATGATTCGCTCTCTGAATATAAAAAGTACCCCGAAGGATAATAATAAATAAGCGACAGACATAAACGGAACAATTATTTCACTCGCTTTAGAAATACTTTTAACCCCGCCCTTAATAACAAAAAAACAAATTATCACGGTAACAATTGCAGTTACAAAGTAAGGTGTATTAAAACCGCTTTTCATAGAAGCGGAAACAGAATTTGCCTGAGCCATATTTCCCATACCGAGTGTGGAAAGCAGGCAGAAAACAGCGTAAACCTTAGCAAGGCCTTTCATATTAAGAGCTTTTTCTATGTATTGAAATGCACCACCGGATATTTTTCCGTATTTATTTCTGAATCGGTATTTAATACCGAGGAAATTTTCACTATAAGCAGTCATCATAGAAAAAATTGCAGAAATCCACATCCAGAAAATGCTGCCGGGACCACCCGAATAAATAGCCGTGGCAACTCCGACAATGTTACCTGTACCTATGCATGCTGCCAAAACAGAACAAAAAGCACCATATTGAGAAATGCCGTTTTCGGTGTTGTTTTGTTTTTTGAATAGTGATTTTACAGTTGTGTTAAAAATCAATCGGGCGCCTCTTATCTGAAAAAAACGACTTTTAAAAGTGAAATAAACAGCAGTAAAAAGGAAAAAGGTGAGCATAGGTGTACCCCATATAAC
>JAFVWD010000337.1 GCA_017501865.1 Clostridia bacterium
GGTGGCGGTACAGGCCGTACACTTCACCCGGATAACATTGCTGCAGGTCCTGCTTCTTACGGTCTTACAGATACAATGGGCAGAATGCACGGCGATGCTCAGTTCGCAGGTTCATCATCAGTTCCTGCTCACGTGGAAATGATGGGCTTACTCGGTGCAGGTAACAACCCAATGGTTGGTATGACTGTTGCTTGTGCAGTTGCAGTTGAAGAAAGTGCGAAATAATTTAATTTAAACTAATTAAGCACCTTTATAAAGATTTTATAAGGGTGCTAATTTTGAAAGAAGGATATTAAAATGGCAAAAGTTCTTGTTGAAACATCTGCTCGTCACGTTCACGTTTCTAAAGAAGATTTAGAAACACTTTTCGGTGCAGGTTATGAACTCACAAAGAAAAAAGATCTTTCACAGCCTGGTCAGTTTGCTTGTGAAGAAAGAGTTGCAGTAATTGGTGCAAAAGGTCAATTTCCGGCAGTTTCAATTCTTGGTCCTACAAGACCTTCATCACAGGTTGAGCTTTCAGCTTCAGATGCTCGTTCTATAGGTGTGGCTGCACCTATAAGAGAAAGCGGCGACACAAAGGGTAGCGGTGCTTGTAAGCTTGTTGGTCCTAAAGGTGAGGTTGAACTTTCTGAAGGTGTAATTGTTGCAAAAAGACATATTCACTTAACTCCTGCAGATGCAGAAGAAATGAATGTTGCTGACAAAGAAATTGTTAATGTTAAGGTTGAAACAGAGGGCAGAAGCCTTATTTTCGGTGATGTAGTTGTTCGTGTTAACCCTAACTTTGCTGCAGCTATGCATATTGATACAGATGAAAGCAATGCTGCTCTTGCAACACCTGGTCTTATGGGTGAAATTGTAAAATAATTTTTGTACATAAAATAAAAAGAGAACGAATTACATTAAGTGATTCGTTCTCTTTATTTTTCTTTTTTATCTATTAATTTTAAAAAGCTTTCCTTATCTTCGGCTAACCTGTACGCCATTATCAATTCCTTTTCATCAAAGCTTAATTCAGAAAACTTTAAGATTTTCTGGTCATCATCATTGAAAAAATCAGCAGTAGATTCGCTGTGGAGTGCAAGGCGGGGATTATTACCGTAAAACTCAGGGACTGTGACCTTATATAGCTTGGCAAGCTCTGTAATTACAGATATATCAGGTATAAGCTCACCGGATTCATATTTTAAATACTCTTCAGTATCAATATTCAATACTTTTGCCAAAAATTCAGCTTCAATTTCATTGTATAAACGGAATTGTTGAATTCTGTTAGATAACAAACTTTTAGCCTCCCCTCAGACTATTTACTTAATATAGTGTAACACTATTTTCGACAAAATTCAACATATTTCGATGAATTTCGACAAAGAGCGGAAAATAGCATCATAAATTATTTTTTGCAAAAAAATATAAAAAATAATTAATTGTTCATTGACGGATGTGTTTATTAAATTTATAATGAAAAAGAGGTGGTTTGATGGATTTGTTAAAAAAAGATAACTTGAATGCTTTACAAAAAATATTTTCTGTAATCGCCGGCGGATTTTTAGTTGGTTTTATGTGGCGGGTGCGTGGTAATCACGGGTTCGGTGCAAAGTGGGGAATGTTTTGTGTTGCCTTTGTAATTATGCTTTTTATTTATGCACTTTACGGAAAACGCGAAAAAATGAATTATGAAATGATGCCTCTTTGTGCAGTTTTTGCCGCTCTTACAACAGGCGGTTGGGGAACACTTAATTCTCAAATGAGCGGGTATCTTTCGAGCAGTGCGAATTTTGTAGGCGAGGATAGCTTCAGATATATTGAAATAAGTGAATTCAGCGGACTTATAATAATGCTTTTGTTGGGCTTTGGGTGGCTGCCTCTTTTTGCAATCAGCCTTGGGGCTTTGTTTTCAAAACGAAAATATGAATTTAAAGATTTTTTTATAATAGTATTTGTTTATTACATTACCGTTTTACTTTCTAATCTTACCATATCTCATTACATATTATCAGTAATTAATCCTGAAGCGGTAGAAATGTGCGCAGAAGGTATAAAAGATGCGGGATATGAATTTTCACCTATGAAAGCCTATATTGTAAAATTTGGTTCAGCAGCCTGGGCTAAAAAAATTCCGTTTTGCAGAAATTACTTTACAAGTATAAATGTTATTTCAAGTGCAATAGGTGCACTTACTTCCGTTGCTTCAACAGGTATAGTGTTGAAAGATAGATTTAATGCAGTTTTTTCATTTCTTGTTAACACATCTTGTGCGATTGCAATAACACTTGCAGATTTTGTTTTGATATTGGATTCTGACAGGGGGGTTCTCAAGGGAATAAAAACCCCAGGATTTTTGTCACAATCGGCATGGGCAACATGGGAGTATTTTACAGGCTTTATTTTCGGGTTCCTTTTATTACTTGTGATAGCATTATTACCGGGGAAATACACTCGAAGTGAAGAGAATTATATTTATACTCCGCTTATAAAGAATAAAAAATTCAGTCTTGTTTATAACGGCATTCTTACAATATTTTTCTCTTTTGTTGTAATACTTTCAAGAGCATTTTCATTTAGATTAAATGAAATGACTTTAGATAATGATGTTTTTGAAATTGTTCTGACTGTCTTAATCAGCTCGATTCTGTTTTTCCCTGTATTCAAATTAATTAAGAAGAATATTATAGATAAGGGGATGAACAGACCTCTTGAAATGCTTCCGTGGAAATTTGCCGCAAAAATATTACCGGTTTATATTTTTGTAATCGCCTTGGTTTATTTCTTTTTAGGAAGCCCGGATGATTTAAATTTAATTTCAATTAATTATAATGAAATATTTACCGCAAAAGGCTTTGTGGAAAATTGGAGTGAAGGATATATTTTTGAAACTTTAATTATGCTTGTAAGCTTTATTGCTTTTAATTGCTTTTATAAAATCTGCGTGGGTAAAAAAATTAAATAAAAACAGTTAAACCGACGATCAATTTTTTAATTAATCGTCGGTTTATATTATTTTAAAACTTCTGTAATTTTATCTGTGAAATTAAATTCTTGCTTATATTCATCTAATATATGTTCATATAAGTATAAATCATTTTTATCAATAACCTTTATATAATCGTCTATAGTTACATCTGAGCTGTCGTTGTAAAATTCATAAATGCTATAATCAAATCTTGAAAGCTCTGCTTTATTATTTTTGTAAGACTCAATATATTCAGTTAAGGTGCGTTCTCCAATGTAGATTTCTACAACCTTATATTGATTTTTATAAATTTTTAAAATTGCGTAAGCTTCTGTTAACGGTCCGGGGAAAACTCCTCTTGCTACATTATGTAATTCGCCTGATTTACTATAGAGATTTTCATAGCTAACATCATTCACCTGTTCATAACCATCAAGTGTTATAGAATAAAAATCGTTTAAAGTTTTCTTATTAATATACGTGTTGGTTTCGGGTGATAAATTGGAAACAGAAATTTTTGAATATTCACCATTTTTTGAAGGAGCAAAGATTATATGAGAAAAATTGTAGTATTCTTCATATTTATATAGTTCATTCAAATTTGTATCAAATCCGATTTTACCATCATAAATATATATTTCTTCAATGTTTAATTTAACAATCTCAGTTTCTTTATCTAAAAGATTGTTAAGGTGAATTCTGTAAAATAAAAAGCCGAGAGGGAAAGTAAGCTGTATTACTAAAATGATAATAAAAATTAAATTTGTGTACTTTTTAAACATCTGTTTCACCACCATTTGAAATTTCATTATCAGTATTTACAAGCTTTTTCTTTATCTCTTTATTTCTTCTTGAGAGCAAGAAATTGAAAGTAAAGAGAATAATACCTGAGGCAAAGAATGTAAATCCTACAGCGAGATAATCAGCGTTTAAATCAGTTATAACTCTGAAAATTAATACAATAAAGGTTAAAAGTCCTAAATTCATTTCATAGAATCTATTTGCTTTTGCACCTGTTATAATAAAACAGAGTGCGAGTGCTACACAAATAAGTAGTGCAACGGGAACAAAGACATCACCACATATTAATGAGGTAATTGTAGCTGAAATACCGCACAGTAAAATTGATATTTTTAACGGGTTTTTAACAAGATTCTTTCTTCCTGATATTACCCCCCATAATATAAATCCTGCACATAAAATTACTTGTATTATATAAAGTGATATAGGTGTTTCTTCGAAAGTGGAGTCGGTAAATATTACATCAATTGAGTGGAAGTCATCTAAAAAAGTAATGAATACAGTAGTCGCAGTTAAGCCTAAGGTGCCTAATATATAATACGGTTTTGAAATATCTGTTGTTTTGCTGTATACAAAAAGAGCGGTAAAGAAAGACAAGAAGAGGGGGAAGCTGGCTATATAATAGAGCGAGGAATTCATAACAATAACAAACTCAACGAGCGAAATGAATATGGAAATCACTGTAATCCAAATGGAATAATTATGTCGAAAATCTTCGACTTTGTCTTTGAAATGTGATGTGATAAAAAATGAGGAAATAATTAAAAAAATCCAGGTTGATAATCCTACGTAAATGTTGATGCTATTGGGAATAGCAAATAATATGAGTCCGTAAAAACCAACCAAAGGAGAAACGGATTTTAAGATGTATATGGTGGGAAGCACTAAAAGTGCAGAAATGAGCATAAGCGTAAAAAGTGATATGTTGATATTAAAAATTGTATTAACTAAAAAAACAGATGCAGTAACACCGGTTGCCCATATTATAGCGGCACCTTCGCACCATGCGACAGAGCTTTTCTTTTTGTAATATGTGTAAATTGCCGAAGCCTGACCGACGAGCATTGGAAGCATAGCAAAAACAGTTTTTATAGTTATATTGAATTTTTCCCAACCGAAGAAAATAAAGCATATAATTCCTATTGCAATGAAAACTGAGCCTAAAGAAGAGAAAATTATAATCAGCTTTTTATTGCCGGATGTATCGTCGTTATTATCAATGTGTGTTTTTCTTTTTTCTCCGTAAATGAGTTCTTCTACAGAAACGTTGAATACCTCTGAGAGCTTTCCGAGCATTTCAATGTCGGGTTGGGTTCTGTCATTCTCCCACGATGAAACAGCTTGCCGTGAAATAAAAAGTTTTTCCGCTAAAGCCTCCTGACTTAAGTTTTGAGCATTTCGGAGCCTTTTTATATTTTTCGAGATTTTCATCATAATTTTCACCTCTGACACTACTGTAGCATAATATTATTAATTTGTCATCCGATTTGTAAGTTTTTATATTGCTCCATTTTGTTGCATCCCAAAAATTCATTTTTTTAAACTGTTGAATAAGGTGTTTTGTTGTGTTATAATTTTGTAAAGTTGACTGCAGAAGATGTAGTTTATTTATTATTGTTTGAGGTTTTTATATGACATTTAAAGAAATAGATAAATCTTTTTACGAAGAAATAGCACCGTTAGATTTTGCTCTTGCATCTTCACATTCTGAAAATCGCCCTGATATTTTTCCGGAAATAAATTTAATGAATAAAAAATCTTTCAAAGAGAGAATTAAAATAAAAGGTTTTTTAGGAATTGCAGCTTATAAGGATGACGATTTGTGCGGTTACTGCTTTTGCAGAATAAAAGATTTCACCTCTTCAGAAAATAGTGAGAACAAAATTCTTTGGATAGATTCATTTTATATTAAAGAAGAATTCAGAAGAACAGGTGTTGGTACTGAATTTTTTGATGAAATAAAAAGAATTGCCAAAAATAAAGGCTGCTCATTAATTGAGTTGGAAGTCTGGGAGTTTAATGAAGGCGCACGAAATTTTTATGATTCGCTCGGATTTGAAAATCAAAGAATAACAAAAGAATATAAATTATAATAAAATGAGCTGTAAAAAACGCAGTTTTTTAGCTTATTTTTAGGGGATAGAAAAAAGATGCAGTATAAAAAATAAATTTTTCATCAATTTTAGTTTGTTTATATTTTAAAAGGGTTCTATAGGCTTATTAAACCTACAGAACCCGATAAGGTGTATTGTTAACAGGGTGTGCTCTTTTTTGCACCCCCTGTTACTATTTAGTTTATAAATATTCTTTCAAATGCAGCTTGTTGTTCTTCTGCTGCTAAAATAACATCTTCTGAATGTGTAGAGTCAACAGTAATTTTATCACTGTCAAAACTACTTAAGAATTCTTCAATCTTTAAATAATCATAACCAAAACCGTTAGCATCCAACTCGTATACAGTATTATTCGCGGTAATAGTTATTAAAGGGGTGAAGCTGTAGTCAAAAGCTATCTTTGGATTCATATCCTCATAAGTTAATTTGATTTCTATTTTTTCTACATCTTCATATTCAAATAATAATTCGTGTGAAAATAAATTTGTTTTTGTTATATTTGTTTTTGTTGATTCGGTTCTTATTTGTGTAGCGGCCAAAAAACATATAACCGAAAGTAAAAATAAAAC
>JAFVWD010000338.1 GCA_017501865.1 Clostridia bacterium
ATGAAAGCGAATATTTTTTTAATTTTAGGCGGCGACGAACGTTCGCTTTATTTGGGTGAATATTTAGAAAAGAAAAAACAGCAGGTATGTTACTATGCTTTCAGCCAGACAAATTGCTTCAATTCTTTAGCTGAAGGAATACAGAGCGCTCAATATATTATTTTGCCCCTTCCCCTTTCGAAAGACAGACTCACACTTAATGCACCCTTATTTGATGACAAAGTAGAAATCAAAGATATTTGTGCACTATTAAAAGAGGGCCAGATAGTTTTCGGCGGACAAATTCCTGAAAGCTTCAAAGAGAATTTAAAGGAACGAAACATAGAGTATTATGACTATTTTTTATTAGATGAATTAGCTGTATTCAATGCTATTCCGACTGCCGAGGGAGTTGTTGAAATTCTTATTAAAAATCTTCCTGTTACAATACATTCTATGAAATGCGGCATATTGGGATACGGCAAAGTCGGAAAGGTTGTTGGCGCAACTCTGAAAGCCCTGGGTGCCGACGTAACAATTTTCGCAAGAAAAGAAGCTGATTTTGCCGATGCATTTTCTAAAGGCTACAGTTATGCAGGCTTCAGCTCTCTGAAAAATAATGAATATAAATTTGATGCAATTATCAATACAGTTCCGCAAAAGGTACTCGGAAAAGAAGAAATGAAAAATCTCGACTCTGATTGCCTTCTGATTGAAATTGCTTCAGCTCCGTTCGGAATAGATTTTCAGGCGGCAAAGGAATATGCTTTTGATGTTATTAAAGCTAATTCATTACCCGGTAAGGTTGCACCCAAAACCGCCGGCGAAATAATCGCACGTTCAATTATTCCTATTTTAGAAAAAAGAGGTGTTGCATTATGATAAATTTAGGTTTTGCAGTCTGCGGTTCATTTTGCACATTCAAAAATGTTTTTAAAGAAATAGAAGAACTGAAAAATCTCGGTTACAACATAATCCCTATAATGTCCGAAAACTCATATTCCTTTGACACAAGATTCGGTACAGCTGAATTCTGGCGTTCAGAATTCAAAAGAATTACGGGAAACGAAATAATTCACACAATTAAGGACGCAGAGCCTATAGGACCTAAAAAACTACTCGATATTTTAGTTATTGCTCCGTGTACAGGTAACACTCTTGCAAAGCTTGCCAACGGAATTTCTGACACCTCTGTTACACTTGCGGCAAAGGCGCACCTAAGAAATTCCCGACCACTTGTAATAGCTGTCTCTACAAACGATGCTTTGTCAGGTGCAGCAAAAAATATAGGTAATTTGTTAAATTACAAAAACCTTTATTTTGTTCCCTTCAGACAGGACAGTTTTTCAAACAAGCCTTGTTCTGCAGTTGCCGACTTCACCCTTTTACCTAAAGCAGTAAAATCAGCACTGAATGAAAAACAGCTTCAACCGGTTTTAGAAATCCCTATTGAATAAAACCTCTCTTTTCGGTTAATTATAACATTATAAAATAAGGTAATTATGTTTCAATTGTAAATTTTGCCAAATATCTATTTACAAATTTTGGAATTTACTGTATAATGGTTACAACAAAAGGGAGTAACTCGTGCGAGGCTTTTGCTGTGCATGGTATCGGCGTCACTTCGGTCAATAACCCGCTTATACCTTAAAGAGTGAGACTTTTACCTACGGGTAAAAGTCTTTTTTAGTTATTCTCGTATGTTAAATCAAAGTAAAAGAGGGAAAAAAATGAAGTATTATCTTGAAACTGCTGAAGCAGTTTTTAAAGAAGTCGACTCTTCTGAGCAAGGTCTTACATCTGCCGAAGCTGCAAAACGTCTTGAAGCAAACGGCAAAAACAAGCTTGCCGAAGCAAAAAAGGATTCGACTCTCAAAAAGTTTTTTGACCAGATGAGAGACCCGATGATTATTATCCTTATTATTGCGGCAATAATTTCGACTGTAACAGAATTCATTGAGCACGGTGTAGGTGTTCCTACTGATGCACTTATAATTATAACCGTTGTTCTCATTAATGCCATCTTAGGTGTTGTTCAGGAAAACAAGGCCGAAAAAGCTGTTGAAGCGCTTCAGAAAATGTCTGCTGCCACAACAAAAACTCTTCGCGACGGAAAAGTAGAAACAATAAAGAGCGAGGACCTTGTTGTGGGTGATGTTATTCTTCTTGATGCAGGTGATGCCATTCCTGCTGACTGTCGTATTTTCGAATGCGCAAGTATGAAGATTGAAGAAGCTGCTCTTACAGGTGAATCAGTTCCCGTAAACAAATTAATAAAAGCTTTAATGAAATAAGAGGACGACGGAGAGGTTCCGTTGGGCGACCGTAAAAATATGGCTTATATGGGCTCCACCCTCGTTTACGGACGTGGTAAAGCAGTAGTTGTTGCTACAGGTATGGATACCGAAATGGGTAAAATTGCCAATGCAATAACTCTTGCAGAGGATGGTAAAACTCCTCTTGAAATTAAGCTTGAACAGCTTTCAAAAATTCTTACAAAGCTTGTTATTGGTGTTTGTGTTGTCATATTCGGTTACAACATTGCAATGCATTTCATTTCAGGAAGCTCTGCACCGCTTTATGATGTTGCGCTTAACTCTTTCATAACAGCAATTGCTCTTGCTGTTGCTGCTATTCCTGAAGGTCTTGTCGCTGTTATGACAATTGTACTTTCCATTGGTGTTACAAACATGTCCAAAAAGAATGCAATCATCAGAAAAATGAATGCAGTTGAAACACTTGGTTGTACACAGATTATCTGCTCTGACAAGACGGGTACTTTAACACAGAATGTTATGACTGTTGTTGACCACTATGCAGAAGACGAAAAGCTTTTAGCTACCGCTATGGCTCTTTGCACAAATGCAGAGGTTGAAGAAGACGGCAAAAGCACAGGCGAGCCTGATGAGGTTGCACTTATTAACTACGCAAAAACTTTAGAGCTTAAAAAATCTGATTTAGTTGCAGAAAAGCCGCGCGTTGGTGAAGTTCCGTTTGACTCAGGCAGAAAAATGATGTCTACCGTACACACATACAACGGTAAGTTTATTCAATACACAAAGGGTGCTCCTGATGAAATTCTCAAGAAATGCACGAAAGCACTTGTAGGCGGTCAGGTTGTTGCTCTTACAGAAGATATAATTTCTAAAATCTCTGCAGAAAATACCCGTATGGGCAACAAGGCTCTCCGTGTATTTGCTGTTGCTTACAAGGAATACACCTCTGAACCGTCAGCATACGATTCAGACACCCTTGAAAAAGAAATGATTTTTATAGGTCTTACAGGTATGATTGACCCTGTTCGCCCTGAGGTTAAGGATGCTATTGTTGAATGCAGAAATGCCGGTATTACACCTATAATGATTACAGGTGACCATATTAATACCGCTAAGGCTATAGCAAGAGAGCTCGGAATTCTCACCGATGATTCTCAGGCTTTGATGGGTAGCGATATTGATAAATATTCTGACGAAGAATTTGAAAAGATTGTCGAGAATATATTTGTCTATGCCCGTGTTCAGCCTGAACACAAAACAAGAATTGTTAATGCGTGGCGTGCAAAAGGTTACGTTACTGCCATGACAGGTGACGGCGTTAACGATGCACCTTCCATTAAGAGTGCGGATATCGGTGTTGGTATGGGTATTACCGGTACAGATGTTACAAAGAATGTAGCCGATATGGTTCTTACTGACGATAACTTTGCTACAATTGTTTCTGCTGTAGGTGAAGGCAGAAGAATTTACGACAACATACGTAAAGCAATTCAATTCCTTTTAGGCTCAAACCTTTCTGAGGTTGTTTCTATTTTCTTTGCAACAATTATGAGCTTTACAATTCTTAAAGCTCCTCACCTTCTCTTTATAAACTTAGTTACAGACAGTATTCCTGCTTTGGCATTAGGTCTTGAAAAGCCTGAGGCTAACATTATGAACAGAAAGCCGAGAAGTAAGGATGACGGTATTTTCTCAGGCGGATTAGGCATAGACTGTGCGTACCAGGGTATTCTTGTAAGTATTCTTACAGTTGCCGCTTTCTATATCGGCGAATTCTTAGAGCTTTTCAACGCAGCAGGTCAGAATTTAGCTGTTGCTATGGAAAACTTCAGATTTACAGGTATTGAAGACAGCAGCGAAGGTATGACAATGGCATTCTTCACTATGGCAATGTGTGAAATATTCCATTCATTCAATATGCGTTCACAAAGAAGCTCTTCTGTTGCCATGGTATTTAAAGGACACCACAACAACGTTCTTTACCTTGCAATGCTTGCTTCATTCCTTCTTACTACTGCCGTTGTAGAAATAGATTTCCTTTCAAATCTTTTCGGTTTTGCTCACCTTGATTTAACTGCTTACCTTATTTCACTCGGTCTTGCATTCCTCATTATTCCGATTGTTGAAATAATTAAATTCATTCAAAGAAGGTTAGCTAAAAACTAAACCGAATTATAAATTTTAAAAGTCTCAATCAGATTTCAGAATCTGATTGAGATTTTTTAATCCTTGTTTATTGACCGAAAACAATTATTATGGTA
>JAFVWD010000339.1 GCA_017501865.1 Clostridia bacterium
AAAAAAATTATTTTTTTTTGAAATTTAGGTATTATTAATAAAAAAACGGACAATATAATGTCAGCAGATAACTCTTTTGATAAATTTTTGCGTTTGTTTTTGAAAGTTTTGTTCTTGAGATAATATCAATATTATTGAAATTACTCTATACCGAGCAATTCAATCTTTCAAAAGTGAGTTAACTGCCCGGCCGACTCAGATTGAGTCGGCCGTTGTTTTTAATCCAATAATGAAAGCTGTTCTGCCGTATCGTCAGCACTTAATGTTGCACCGGCTGCCGGAAGTGTTTTTGTACGGTATCTGTACGGTTTACTGAATTCCCCTTCGTTATAGAACCTTACAGCCTGTACCTTGTGATACTTTTTGAGGGTCATAACATTTACGCCTGCAGTATCTTTAGTTGTTTTTATGGAAATAGCGCCTGTATTAACTAAAAGAACTCGTCCTGCAGTTGATGTTAAAACAAATTCGCAATCTTCTTTCAAATAAAATGCTGCAACAAGAGGAGCTTTATCTGAATAAGCTTTTATAAGCTTTTTACGGTTTGTTTTTGTATCATACCCCTGCATATTAACCTTGGCAGCTTTACCATTTTCAAAGAAGAACATCATAAATCCCGTATAATCATTTGTTACAATCATACACATTGGCTTTTCATCAGGCTCAAATCCAAGTTTCGACGGTATAAAATCACCTAAGACACTTGCTTTACTGTCATCAAAATCACTTGCTTTGGATTTATATACCTGACATTTGTCAGTAAAGAAAAGAAGTTCAGCTCTGTTGGTTGTCTCAACTGTAGAAATAAGAATGTCGCCTTCTTTTAGTTTCTGGTCACCACCCATACGCAAAGAAAGAGGTGTAATTTTCTTAAAGTAACCATCTCTTGTAAAGAAAAGATGAACAGGATAATCCGGTACCTCTTCAACCTCTTCTATATCTTCAATTTCATCATATACAATCTCAGTCCTGCGATCCTTACCGTATTTCTCGGCAACCTTTGCAAGCTCATTTACAATAATCTTTTTAACTCTTGATTTATTCGCAAGAATATCCTCCATATCCTCAATATCAGCCTTGAGCTGATCAACATCTTCAAGACGTTTAAGAATATATTGCTTGTTAAGATGACGAAGCTTTATTTCAGCCACATATTCCGCCTGAATCTGATCAATACCGAAGCCTATCATAAGATTTGGAACAACCTCAGCTTCTTCTTCAGTATTTCTTATAATTTTTATAGCTTTGTCAATATCAAGTAAAATCTTTTTGAGACCAAGAAGAAGGTGGAGCTTATCTTTTGCTTTAGATAAATCAAAATAAACTCTTCTGTTAACACATTCTGTACGGAATGCAATCCACTCAGTTAAAATCTCTTTAACTCCCATAACTCGCGGAACACCTGCAACGAGAATATTGAAATTAGCAGAGAAAGAATCCTCAAGCGGTGTCATTTTATAAAGGCGCTTCATAAGCTTTTCTGCATCGACACCACGTTTTAAATCGATAGTAATTTTAAGACCCGATTTATCTGTCTCATCACGTATATCAGTGATTTCCTTTAACGAGCCTGCTTTTAGTTTTTCTATAATTGTCTCAATTATAGCTTCACAGGGTGTTGTCGCCGGAATTTCAACAATATCTATACAGTTATTAGATTTATCATAAAAATATTTTGCTCTTAATTTGAGCGAGCCTCTACCCGTTTTATAAACCTCTTCAAGCGCAGCTCTGTCATAAAGCAACTGTGCACCACCAATAAAATCAGGAGCTTTAAGGGTTTCAAAAATATCATAATCAGGATTTTTTATAAGTCCTATAGTTGTTTCGCAAAGCTCTCTGAGATTAAAAGAGCATATGTTGCTTGCCATACCAACCGCAATACCGCTATTTGTATTAACAAGAACACTCGGAAAAGATACAGGCAAAAGTGTGGGCTCTTTCATAGTACTGTCGTAGTTATCAACAAAATCCACAGTATCCTTGTCAATATCATTAAAAAGCTCGTTACAAATGCCCTCGAGCTTTGCTTCAGTATAACGCGCAGCAGCGTAAACCATATTTTTTGAATATGATTTACCAAAGTTACCTTTACTGTCTACATAAGGGTGCAAAAGTGTTTCGTTACCCTTTGATAAACGGACCATTGTCTCATAAATTGCTGCATCACCGTGCGGATTCAATTGCATAGTACGTCCGACTATATTAGCAGATTTTATTCTTCCGCCATTAATAAGCCCCATTTTGTACATTGTATAAAGAAGTTTTCTGTGAGAAGGTTTAAAACCGTCTATTTCCGGAATTGCACGGGAAACAATAACACTCATAGCATATGGCATAAAGTTTGTTTCAAGTGTATCTGTAATAGGTTGGCAAACAACCTCTCCTGCTCCGATTATGTTTGCTTTAACTTCTTCAGGTTTATTTACTTCAGGATTTTCTTTTTTCTTACGTGCCATAATTTTCTCCTAATCGACATTTTAAGAAATATCTGCAAGGTCAATATACATATGACCATTTTCTGCAATAAAGTCTTTTCTACCTTGCAAGTCGTCACCCATAAAGAGTTCAAATTTTTCTTCCATAAGTGACTCAATATAATCAGGTTCAACCTTTATAAGACGA
>JAFVWD010000340.1 GCA_017501865.1 Clostridia bacterium
CTGCAGATATTCCTTTCTGAATTGATAGTTCTTGTTATTAAAAGCGAGTCATCTTCATTAATTGGCAAGCCCAACTCACGCAGTTTACAATTTGTCTTTTCACCCACAAAAGAAAACAGCGCCGTTACCTCTGCTTCCGTCTCTCCCGTTCTTATAAGCTCGCGGGAGGTACGAAAACCAAGCACAGCGTTAATAGAATCGAGTATTATAGATTTACCTGCACCTGTTTCACCTGTGAGCACATTAAACCCTTTCGAAAACTCGATTTCTGCGTTTTCTATTATAGCAATGTTTCTGATTTTTAAAACAGAAAGCATAGTGTTACCGCCTTTTAATTTTTAATCATTCTCTTAAGAGCTTCTGCAACACCCTGCGCCTCGTCAGTTGTTCTGCAAAGCATAAATATTGTATCATCACCGGCAATTGTACCAACAACCTCTGTAACGTTCATTGAATCAATAGCCGCACAAGCTGCCTGAGCAAGACCCGGAATACATTTTATAACACAGATATTTCCTGCATAATCAACCTTGACTAAAGAGCCTGAAAAGAGAGCATTGAACATATCTGTATAATTTGTTGTTGAAGCAGTCTCTACAGAATAACGATATACTCCGTTAGGACCTAATGTTTTTAAAAGTCTTAATTCCTTTACATCTCTTGAAACAGTTGCCTGAGTTACCTTATAACCTCTTTCAAGCAATAAATCAAGAAGCTCGTCCTGCGTTGCAACATCCTGTTGTGAAATCAAATCGAGAATTAACTTGTGTCTGTTCTTTTTCAAAAGTAACATCCTTTCCGACAAATTAATAAATTTAATTTGAAATTTTTTTATTAAGTATATCTATAAAAGTATCACTTTTCACTTTTATAAACTCTGCTTGTGTTTCTGAGGTCGCTACAGTAACCTTTGCACCTGCAGGAACTACTACCGCCTCTTCACCATCACACGATAAAACAACATCGCCTGAATTATCGTGAGTAATTTCTAAAAACGAGTCAGGTCTTAAAACGACAGAACGCGAGAAAAGACCATGACAGCACACCGGTGTTATGAGAATGCTTTCAATCTGAGGTTCAATAACCGGCCCCCCTGCAGAAAGCGAGTAAGCCGTTGAGCCGGTTGGTGTTGAAATTATTACACCATCAGCAGAATAATCCATAAGAGAAGAGCCGTTACAGGAAATAGACATTTTCATAAGACGTATATTTCCGCTACGCGAAACAACAGCATCGTTAAGACAATTTGAATGATATATTATTTTTCCGTTTTTGTCAATAATTGTCGCTTCGAGCATCATTCTTTTCTCGGTTTTACAGCTCCCGTTAATTACATCACTAATCTCAGAAAGCTCGTCACTTTCAAGACCTGCAAGGTATGCTAATTTTCCTGCATTGATGCATAAAAGCGGTTTGTTTTTCAAAGCGGCTTCCTTGGCAGATTTTATAAATGTACCGTCACCACCGACTGTAACAACTATATCACTTTCAGCTATTTGTAATGAAACATCACAATATTTTATGTAATCAGCTTCACCGAAAAAAGCTCTGAAATCCTCAGATAAAAAGACAGTTACATCAGCTTTTGAAAGCTCAGATAAAACATTTTTAGTAACATCGGGAGCATTTTCTCTGGTCATATTTGGAATTAATGCTATTTTCACTTAATCACCTCATTTATCAAGTGCTTCGTGAGAAATTTTAGCAAGCTCAGAGGAATAAGATGCAAACTCTTCGCAATCCTGAACTTCATCTGTTTTTTTCAGATATATTAAATATTCTATGTTACCCTCAGGTCCTTTTACGGGAGAAAACGAGAGTCCGAGAACCTTGAATTTCTGACTGCCGGCAAACATAGTTATACTCTCAATCACTTCGCTGTGCACATTTACGTCACGCACAACACCTTTTTTACCAACCTTTTCTCTTCCTGCCTCAAACTGAGGTTTTATTAAGCAAACAGCCTCACCTTCAGGCTTCAACAGTTCATACATAACCGGCAAAATTATTTTAAGCGAGATAAAGGAAACATCCACAGAAGCAAAATCAATTTCATCGGGAATCTGCTCACGTGTAACATATCTGAAATTTGTTCTTTCAAGGTTGACTACACGTTCATCACTACGAAGCTTCCAGGCTAACTGACCGTAACCAACATCAATTGAATACACTTTTTTAGCACCGTTCATAAGCATACAGTCGGTAAAACCACCCGTTGAAGCACCAATATCCATACAGATAGAATCTGTTAAGTCAATAGGAAATTCCTGCATAGCCTTTTCAAGTTTCAGTCCGCCACGACTGACATACTTCAGGGTACTGCCCCTGACTTCAATTATATCATCTTTTTTTATTTCACGTCCGGCTTTTAATTCTTTCTGGTCATTCACATAGACGATACCGGACATAATTAAAGCTTTCGCCTTTTCGCGGCTTTCAGTATAACCGTTTTCAACTAAATATATATCAAGTCTAACCTTTTTTTCACTCATTATTTTTGCCCTTCCCGAAATCATCAGCTATTACGCTATACATACCGTCACTATCAAGAAGATATTCGTGCAAAATCTCATTGACCTTCCCTTGTTTTACAAAGCAGTCCGGGAACGCAACAAGTTTGAATTTAGGTGCCAAGCCATTCTCAAGTATATAGCTACCGAAGGTTTCGCCTATACCGCCGTTTTTCACACCTTCTTCGAAGAAATAAACCTTCTTTACATTTTCAAGTTCCTCGTAAACTGTTGTAGAAATAGGAATAATTTCATTCAATTTGATTATTTTAATTTTGATTCCGTCTTTTTTCAGATTTTCATATGCTTTTGCTGCTTCACCAAAAATTCTGCCATATGTTACAAGAGCATATTCTGCATCAGACTCACCATAAATATCATAAGCATTACCTGTAATCTCAAAATCCTCAGGACAGTAAGGCTCGCTTCCGCGCGGATAACGCACAACCACAGGAGTTGAGGAGTGGTACAAAGCGGAAACAAAATCCTTTTTCAGCTCAGAATAGTATGCAGGTGAATAAACTAAAATATTGGGAACACCATTAAACATCGCAGCATCGTATATGCCGTTATGAGTTTCACCATCATCCCCGACAATACCTGCTCTGTCAACTGCTATAATCATTCTGCCCTGCTGTAAAGCAAAATCGTGCATAACCTGGTCATAACATCTTTGCAAAAAGGTTGAATAAACAACAAACACAGGAACCATCCCGTTTTTTGAAAGTCCCAAAGCATACGGTACCGCATGCTCTTCTGCAATACCAACATCAAAAAATCTGTCTTTGTATTCTTCTGAGAACTTCTGGAGCCCTGTTCCGAGTGACATTGCCGCAGTTATTGCACAAATGCGTTTGTCTTTGGCAGCCTGATTATAAAGAAAATCTCCAAACTCTTCAGAGAAATTATCCGTAGAAGATTTATCGAGTCCTTTTTCAACAACAAATGGTGCTACTCCATGGTAATCGGTAGGATTTTCTTCTGCAGGGGCATACCCTTTACCTTTCAACGTGTTTATGTGTAACAACACAGGATGGCCGAGATTTTTAGCGCCCTCAAGTGCCTCGCAAAGATGCGAAATATTGTGGCCGTCAATAGGCCCCATATAACGAACGCCTAAATCCTCAAAAAGATTACTGCCGTAAATAATATTCTTTATGTCAGTCTTTGTTTTTAAAATTTTATCTGCAAGCTTCTGACCAATAAATGGGATTTTTGAAATAATTTTTTCAGCCAGAGATTTAAATTTAAAATACTCTTTTGTTGAACGCATAACAGCAAGTCTTTTTGCAAGATTTCCAACATTTTTGGAAATAGACATACCATTATCATTGAGAATTATTATGAGACGTGTATCCTTCAATGCTCTTGTATTATTAAGTGCTTCGTAAACAAGTCCGCCTGTAAGAGCTCCGTCGCCCAGGACAGCAATTGCACAATCTTTTTTGTTATTAACCTTATTGGCAGCCGCAATACCCATTGCAGTAGATACAGAAACACTGCTATGACCGCTGAAAACAATATCGTGCTCGCTTTCATTCGGTCTCGAAAAGCCTGATATTCCGTCTTTTTGACGCAATGTTTTAAAATCCTCATACCTACCTGTCAAAAGCTTATGGGTATATATCTGATGACCAACGTCCCATATTATTTTGTCGTGCGGAGAATTAAATACTCTGTGAAGTGCTATTGTTAATTCTACTGCACCCAGATTTGAAGCTAAATGACCGCCGTTCGCAGACACTGTTGAGACAATAACATCCCTTACCTCCTCAGCAAGCTGAGGAAGCATATTTTCTTCAAGACTTTTAACATCTTGCGGAGATTTAATTTTCTCTAACAATTCGTGTTTCATAAAAATCAATACTCTCTGTCTGCGAGATAATTCGCATACTCTTTTATCAGATCATTGTCCGGAAAAGCCTCTAAAGCATTCATTGCTTCATTTGTAAGAGTTTTCACAAGCTCTTCACACTTTTCAATTCCCAAAAGCTTTACATAGGTTGACTTGTTATTGTTGGCATCACTACCCGTCATTTTACCTAACTTTTCAAAAGAGCTTGTTACATCTAAAATATCATCTTTAATCTGAAATGCAAGTCCTATTTTTTCACCGAAAATTTTAGCTGAATCGATTAATTTATCATCTGCTCCCGCTGCAATGCAACCCAATGCACATGCTACAGAAATAAGACAGCCCGTCTTTAAATTATCCATCAGCTGTAAGGATTCAAATTTCACATCATCTTTTTCTTCGTTCTGCATATCAATTATCTGACCGCCAATCATACCGCGTGAACCGGCATAAACAGACAGCTCGTGAATAGCTTTTACACAAGTTTCTGCATCATACAATCCGGCAAGCGACCATGTTGAAATTCTTTCGAAGGCAGCAGTCAGAAGCCCATCACCTGCGAGCAATGCAATTGCTTCTCCGAAAACCTTATGGTTAGAGGGCTTACCTCTGCGGAAATCATCATCATCCATACAAGGTAAATCATCATGAATCAAAGAGTATGTGTGGATATATTCAACAGCCTCTGCCATTGGCATAGCCTTTAAAACATCGTTTTTTCCGCAAGCTGTGTAAAAAAGCAATGTGAGCAGAGGTCTTACTCTCTTACCACCGTTTTTCACACTGTATTCCATAGAATCAAAAAGAATTTTGTATTCCGGAAGCGAAGTTTCAAAGTATTTATAAAGATTATTTTCAATTAATGAAGAATATTCCTGAATTTTATCGTTCATCTTACTCACCTTTAATAAGATTTGTTATTTTCTGCTCTGCGGAATCGAGATACTTAGTGCACTCACTTAAAATAGCAGTTGCTTCAGAAAACAACTTGAGACTCTCTTCTATAGAAATTTTACCTTCTTCAAGTATACCTGTAATTTCTTCCAATCTTTTTACTGATTTTTCGTAGCTTTGTTCCATTTTTAACTACCTTTCACATCATTTACTGTTGCATATATTTCACCATCTGCAACTTTGATATTAATATTATCGCCGTTATTTACATCGTTTACACTTGTTATTGCTGCAGCATCTTTGTAAGCAATAGAATAACCTCTTGAAAGAACAGCTAAAGGGCTGAGGGCATTCATTCTTCCGGATACGGCACTAATTACTGCTTTTTCAGAATTAATTCTGTTCATTACAGAATTAACAGCTTTATCGTACAAATTAGCAAGCTCTTGCCTCGAATTTAAAATTTTTGTCTGAGGACTAAGAATTGAAAGTCGTTTTTCTGTACTTGCCAAGCTTTCACGTTCTGAAAACAACATATTTTTCATCAGAACTGACAAATGCTGTCTCAAACCTGCTAAATCAGATTTCAATTCAAAAATATCAGGCACTGCAAGCTCGGCTGCAGCAGATGGAGTAGGAGCTCTTAAATCGGCAACGAAATCTGCAATTGTAAAATCTGTTTCGTGACCAACCGCAGAAATAACCGGTATATGTGAATTGAAAATTGCTCTTGCAACAATTTCCTCGTTAAATGCCCACAAATCTTCTAATGAGCCACCGCCTCTTCCGACTATTAAGACATCGGCTGCGTTTTGTTCATTAAAAAGATTTATAGCATTTGCAATCTCAGGTGCAGCAGAAGCCCCCTGAACTGCTACCGGACAAAACACAATCTCTGCAACAGGATATCTTCTTTTTAAAACAGAAAAAATATCGCGTATTGCGGCACCGTCAGGAGCAGTCATCACACCAATTTTCTCCGGAAAATCGGGGATCGGCTTTTTAAACTCAGGATTAAACAACCCCTCTTTTGCAAGCTTTTCTTTAAGCTGTTCAAAAGCCAGATTCAACGCACCTATACCATCGGGCTGCATATCAGTTATATAAAGCTGATAAGAACCGTCTTTATTGTAAAGTGAAACACTGCCGAAAATAATAACCTTCATTCCATTTTCAGGAACAAACTTGAGCCTTGAAGCGTAAGAAGAAAACATTACCGCTTTAATTGCGCCGCCTTCATCCTTAATTGTCATATACATATGACCGCTGTAATGATTTTTAAAATTGGAAATTTCACCTGTAACAAAGACATTTTTCAAATTTTCGTCGTTATCTAAAAGCTTTTTTACATAATTATTCAGTTCTGTAACACTAAAAACAGTTGGAGAAACAGAATACATTTAATTACTCCTAAATTTTAATTCAGTTAATACCGCTATGCCTGCAGCATTATCACAAGAAAAATCGGGTTCTGCAAAATATGCGGTAAATTGATTTTCAATCATTTGCCTTATTATACTATTTGACATTACACCGCCCGCAAATACAAGCGGCATTTCACCATGCTCAGAAAAAATATTTTTAACCATAGCTATTATGGTATCACCTATATAAGAAAGTAAAAATTTAGCTGTATCTTCCTTACTTATGCCATCCTCGAGCATCTTCAGAGATTTATTTTCAAGCCCCGAAAGAGAGCAATCACCGTCATATAATTTTATTTTGTTTTTAAAAACCTTATCACTCTCTAAAGCCAGCTTTTCAAGTTCTTTACCGCAAGGAAACTGCAATCCGATTTTAACCCCAATACGGTCAATTGCCTGCCCTGCCTTCAAATCGTTAGAAGAGCTGACAGGTGTAACTAATAGCTTTCCGTCAGAATATTCACA
>JAFVWD010000341.1 GCA_017501865.1 Clostridia bacterium
ATGTGTTTCGTAATGATTTTAATTCGTTTTCATACCATCTTATTTGAGATGGCTTTATGTAGTCATAAGAGTCAACTAACTCCAGAGATACATTATCATTAAGAGCATGCTTTTCAGTAACATCTCTGCCTGAATCAAAGAAGACCAAAGACTGTCTTAACTCTGTTTCGCTGTTCATTATATTTATGATGAAGTTACCATAACCGAAAAGGTCGGGGTTACCGAATTTAGAAAGGCAGTGAGGGTAATCGGTAAGACTTTTAAAAATAAGGTACTTATGAAATTCTTTTTCTTCTCTTGCTTCGTGGTTACCGAAAACATAAGCCCAGTAAACACCTATTTCTTCCATCATTTCAGCGAACTGAATTGCATCTATCTGCTGATATTTTGATTGAATACAGTCACCGGTAAAAATAACAAGATCAGGCTTGTTGTCGCGGATTTGCTTGAATATTCTGTCAAAGGTTTTGTCATTCAGGTCATAGTCTTCATCAAGATGCATATCAGTAGTGGCAAGAATTTTAAAGTCGCTGTTATCAATGGTTCCATCTTCGTTGAATTTCGCAATGTAAGTTGCGTTGTTCGTTTCTTTAATAATTTTCACATTTGTTCCTATGTTGTAAAAATCAACGGAAGAAAGAAAACGGTTTCTTGCGTGTTTACCTTTTGTAAGATTGTAAACCGGCTTTTCTATATCGAGCCAGAGCTTTATTGCATTTTGCTGTAAAAAAGTGCGGATAGGTTTCATAACAACTTTCCTTTTAAACGAATTTTGTTAAAACTTTGTATCAGTTTTGTATTATTACACCTTGTTATTGTAGCAGAAGTGTAATTTTTATTCAATAGAGGTAATAGAAATGCTATTTTTTTGTAACAATTTCAACAAAATGCACCAAATGTATTTATGCAAAAGATAGAAAATTGTAAAAAAATGAAAAAAATAGTTACAATAGGTAACATTTATGTTATACTCAAGATGTTGTATTGTAAAGGTAATTACTTGTCAATATGATGTGCTATCCCATTTTTTGATTCGGGGGTGTTTCATTGAAAACATTACTTGTTCATTTTTCAAACGACAATGAGGTTAAAGATCTTTGTTCAAGAAGCAAATCGCACGATATTGATGTTCTGGAATTACGCGATTTGTCAAGAAAATCTTTTTTCAAAACACACTTCAGAACAAAGAGTACTACATCTATCCGTTTGAGGGGTTATGACATTGATTTGAACGATTATGACACCGTAATTCTTGCAACTGATGAGACTTACGGCAACATTGCACCCGCAATGAGGGTTTTCATAAGTCAGAATGAGTTGAGATTTAAAAATGTCATTTGTCTTGTTTTCGGTGAGGGCAGAGGAGTAAAAAAAGCAGGTGATGCGTTGAGAACAGAGGTTTCTCTTTCAGGTGGTACCGCAAGCTGTGTTATTTCAGTTTCAACCAAAGCTTTTAAACGTGAAGCAGAAGATTTGCTGTTTTACGTGCGTCACAGATTGCACGTGTAAGTAATTCGGTTTCATAAAATAAAAAAGAGTATAAAATATAAACTATAAACAATGTAATAAATCAGGGGTTCTGCAGGTGTAAAATTCACTTGCAGAGCCCCTTGCATTTTTGTTCGGAATACCTGAAAGACAATTTTTTTCAGAATTGTTTTATTTTTTCGGAAATTTAAATAAAAAATTTTTACATAAATTTAATAATTGTTTCATCTGTTTCGTTGACTTGACGGCACATATATGGTATATTTATAATGTATGTAATTGTCTCAAAATGTAAAAAGAGAGGGAAAATAAAATGAGAAAAAATTTAAAAGTATTAAGTGTGATTTTACTTTTGGTAATTGTTGCTGCAAGCTTTTCGGTTGTAGCAAGTGCCGCAGTAACAACACCACTGTATTCACTTGATTCATCCGATTATAAAATAAGCGATGCTGTTTCAGGTGGAAGTCGGGTAGTGTTTAAAAACGGCAGAGCCACATTTAACATTAACCTTATAAGCGGTTTATATGTTACCGATGCTTTGGTTACTGTTAAATTCGACAAAGATGTTTTAAGAATAGTTGATGCAGGTCCTGTTATGAAAAAGGATGCTGACGGTGGTTCTACTGAGTCTATTCCGGGCTTGCATACTCACGGTTATGCTGAAAATGACGATTCTGCTTATACATTTGCTTATATAAATACAAGTGGTTATACAACAGGTTCTACAGGAAAAGCATTGGCATATGTTACCTTTGAGGTAATAGATTCTTCAAGACCTGCTACTACAATAGAATTTATTGCAGGTCCTCATGCTTCTTCAGATGTAATTGAGACATATTCAGAAATACCCACTCTTGACAGCTGTATTATTTCTTCAATAACCCCTGGTAACAAGTCACTTACATTAAAATGGAATTCAGTTGCAGGAGCACAGAAGTACAGAGTTTACCGTAAGGTTGTTTCAAGCAACAGTACAGGCTACGAGGTATTGAAAGAGGTAACAAATACTTCCTTTAAGGATACCGCCGGACTTAAGAATAATACAACCTATAAATATGCGGTAAAAGCAATTACAAGCAGCAGTACAAGCTCTTATGTTGAAAAATCATATACTTACCTCGACCCTGTAACACTTTCAACTTCAAATGTTACATCAGGTATTAAAATTTCATGGAAAAAGGTTGAAGGTGCAACAAAATATAAGGTGTACAGAAGAGTTGCGGGTGCTTCAAGCTGGACAGGCTTACAAACTGTTGAAGGTAACGTTTATTCAGTAACTGATAAATCAATTAAAAGCGGTGTAACATATGAGTATACTGCAAAAGCATTCAAGGGTGAAAGTGTAAGCGCAAATGCAGCAATTAAAACTGCAAAATACGTTTCAATGGTTTCAAAGGTTACATTAGCAAATGGCTATAACGGCGTAAGTGTTAAATGGACTGCAGTTTCCGGTGCAGAAAAGTACAGAATATACAGAAGACTTGCAAGCGATAATTCCTGGACTGCAATAAAAACAGTTTCATCAAATGTTGTAAGCTTCGTTGATTCAGGTGCTACAAGCGGTCAGACAAACTATTATGCGGTAAGAGCTTGTTCAGGCGGTACATGGAGTGCTTTCAAATCTTATGCAATAAACTATCTTGCAACACCAAAGGCAACAAAAACATATTCTTCAATAGGTAAGGGTAATGTTATCAAATGGAATGCAGTTGCAGGTGCTGCGCAATATCGTGTTTACAAAAAAACACCGGGAGCAACAAAATGGACTTTGCTCTCAACAACTACTAAGAATTACTTTGTAGACAAAAATGTTAAATTAGGTAAGACTTACCTTTATACATTAAGAGCAGAAAACAGAAAGAATCTTTCTAATTACAACAGAAACGGCTGGAGTATACAATATACACTTACAGCACCTGAAATTACCAAAATAAGCAGTTCTGCAAACGGAATTTCAATTAAGTGGACTACTGTTTCAGGTGCAGATGGCTACAGATTGTACAGAAAAACCTCTTCTCAGACAAAGTGGTCTTTGTTAAAGAAAACAACAGCTACATCTTATGCAGATAAGAGTGCGAAAAGCGGTGTTGTTTATCAGTATACTGTAAGAGCATATGCAGGCAGTTCAGTTTCTTCATATAACAAAAAAGGCTGGACAGGTGTTATATTAAAAACTCCGA
>JAFVWD010000342.1 GCA_017501865.1 Clostridia bacterium
ACAACATAAATATCTTTAGGATCAATGCCCATTTTTTCTGCATAGAATGTTTTTGCTACTGAGCCGAACATACCCTGTGGTGATTTACAGGACGAAAGATTCGGAATAAATTCCGGATAATAGTGCTCACAGAATTTAATCCAACCAGGTGAGCAAGATGTAATCAACGGAAGATTTTCCTTCTTTTCAAATCTCTCAAGGAACTCTGTTGCCTCTTCCATAATTGTAAGGTCGGCTGTGAAGTTTGTATCAAATACCTTATCAAAACCGAGCATTTTAAGAGCAGCAACCATTTTACCTGTAACTATTGTACCCATTTCCTTGCCGAATTCCTCACCAAGAGCAACTCTGACTGCAGGAGCAGTTTGTACAATAACATGCTTTGACGGGTCATTGATTGCATTAAATACCTTTTCAGTATCATCTCTTTCAGCAAGAGCGCCTGTAGGACAAGCGGTAATACACTGACCGCATGATACACAAGCTACATCGTTAAGATTGTACTCAAATGCTGAACCGATGTGTGTGTCGAAGCCACGGGCATTTGCGCCGATTACTGAAATACCCTGAAGCTTTTCGCAAGCTGCTACACAACGACGGCAGAGAATACATTTCTCATTATCACGATACATATGTGTTGCAGAAGCATCAATATCATAATTTATAAATGCGCCGTCAAATTTATTAGCATCTTCTATACCGTAATCTGCACAAAGCTTCTGAAGCTCGCAGTTACCGCTTCTTACGCAAGAAAGGCACTCTTTTTTATGTGTAGAAAGAATGAGCTCAAGAGTTGTTTTTCTTGATTCAATTACTTTTGGTGTATTTGTGAAAATTTCCATACCCTCGTTTACAGGGAAAACACATGATGCAACAAGGCTTCTTGCGCCCTTAACTTCAACAACGCAGATACGGCAAGCGCCGATTGCATTGATGTCTTTAAGATAACAAAGTGTAGGAATTTCAATACCTGCTTTATGAGCAGCTTCGAGAATTGTAATTCCGGCAGGAACTTGATAGTCGAAGCCATTAATTTTAATATTCACTAAATTTTCCATCATCAGTTCCTCCTTATTTATTTATAGCCTTTGGCTTACAGTTACCGATACAAACACCGCATTTTACGCACTTATCTGTATCAATTGTGAATGATGCAAGCTTGTGGCCCGGTGCAATGTAATCTGTTCTTGTAATTGCTTCAACAGGACAGTTTTTAGCACAGATACCGCAACCGATACATTTATCTTTATCAATTGAGAAGGATACAAGGTCCTTACAAACACCTGCTGGACATTTCTTATCAACAACGTGAGCAATATACTCATCTTTAAAGCGCTGATATGTAGAAAGAACAGGGTTAGGAGCTGTCTGACCGAGACCGCAGAGTGAATTTTCTTTGATGTAGTTACAAAGCTTTTCCATTCTGTCAAGGTCTTCCATTGTACCTTTACCGCTTGTGATTTTTTCAAGAATTTCAAGAAGTCTTCTTGTACCAACACGACAAGGTGTACATTTACCGCAAGATTCATCAACTGTGAATTCAAGGAAGAACTTTGCTATGTCAACCATACAATCATCTTCGTCCATAACAATAAGTCCGCCTGAACCCATCATAGCACCTTTTGCAACAAGGTTATCATAGTCAATTTTGATATCAAGTAAATCTGCAGGAAGACATCCGCCTGAAGGACCGCCTGTTTGTGCAGCCTTGAACTTTTTGCCGTTAGGAATACCGCCACCGATATCTTCAACAATTTCACGGAGTGTAGTACCCATAGGAACCTCAACAAGACCTGTGTTGTTGATTTTACCGCCTAATGCGAATACCTTTGTACCCTTACTTGTTTCGGTACCCATTGAATTAAAGAATTCAGCACCATGAAGGATAATCTGAGGAATATTAGCAAAAGTCTCAACATTATTTTCAGTTGTTGGTTTGCCGAAAAGACCTTTTACTGCAGGATACGGAGGACGTGGACGAGGCTCACCACGGTTACCTTCAATTGAAGTCATAAGAGCAGTTTCCTCACCGCATACGAATGCACCTGCACCAAGGCGGATAAACAAATCGAAATCAAAGCCTGAATTAAATATGTTTTTACCTAAAAGACCATATTCACGTGCATCATCAATTGCCTTCTGAAGTCTTTCAACAGCAATCGGATACTCAGCACGAACATAAACATAACCTTCTGTTGCACCTGTCGCATAACCGCAGATTGTCATAGCTTCAACAAGACAGTGAGGGTCACCTTCAAGAACAGAACGGTCCATAAATGCACCCGGGTCGCCTTCGTCGGCATTACAAACAACATATTTCTGGTCAGCCTTATTAGCAGCTGTAAAGCTCCATTTTTTACCTGTAGGGAATCCGCCGCCGCCACGGCCACGAAGACCTGAGTCTATAACAGTCTGAATAACTTCGTCAGGAGTCATTTCTGTGAGAGCCTTTGCAAGACCTCTGTAACCGTCATAAGCAATATATTCTTCTATATTTTCAGGGTTGATAACACCACAGTTACGAAGTGCAACTCTGTGTTGTTTTTTATAGAAGTTTGTTTCATTTAAAGGTTTTACTGCTTCTTCTGTTACTGTCTCACTGTAAAGAAGTCTTTTTACAATACGACCTTTAAGAAGGTGTTCTTCAACGATTTCCGGAATATCCTCTACCTTAACTTCACTGTAGAAGCAGCCTTCCGGATAAACAATCATAATCGGACCTAAAGCACAAAGACCGAAGCAACCTGTTCTTACAACCTGTACTTCTTCTTCGAGGCCCTTTAACTTAATGTTTTCATTAAGTGCATCTATAAGCTCGCCACTGTGGCTTGATGTACAACCTGTACCACCACAAACGAGAACGTGGGCACGATACATAATTTATTCCTCCTTGCGAATATCTAAATTATTTTGTTACAGCACCAACTGTATATTCAACTACAGGCTTGCCGTTTACGAGATGTTCTGAAACTACCTTAGCAGCTTTTTCTGCTGTCATCTGAACATAAGTAACCTTTTCCTTGCCGGGTTCAAACACTTCCACAATAGGTTCATACTGGCACATACCAATGCAACCTGTCTGTGTAACAGAAACATGCTGAACATTTCTTTTTGCAATTTCATCAACAAGTGATTTAAGCACCGGACGTGCACCTGCTGCGATACCGCAAGTAGCCATACCAACAACAACTCTGATTCCGTCGTTACCGTCTGAATCACGTGCTGCGAGCTGTGCCTGAGCTTTTTCTTTTATAGCGAGTAACTCTTCAAGAGATTTCATAAAAGTCATTCCTTTCATATTAAGGTTATTAAAACTTAACCCAACTCTTTTGTTTGTTCGTTCAAATATTCTTCTATCCAACTCATAACGGAAGGCTCCGACAACGGAACTCCTCCGAGTATCTTCTTTATTTCAACAGTTTCAAATATAAATTCTTTATCATCTAAAACACGTTTATATAAAAATTCCTTGTCGCAATTCATTGAAACAATTGTTACAATAGTAGAACTCACATCTCCCAAAGGAGTAAAGTCAATACTGTCCGTTTTAAACATTGCTTCAATTTTTGTTCCGACACCCTTTTGGGACTGAATTGTAAAAGTACCGCCCGTCTGTTCGGCAGACATTTTAAAAAGCGGTATTCCCATGCCTACCTTACGTGTTGTACGTGTGGTATAAAACGGGTCAATTACACTTTTAACCTGTTCCTCAGTCATACCCGAGCCGTTGTCATAAATGCCTATTAAAAGAGTGTGATCTTTTGTATTTTCATTTATTACAATTTCGGTAAGTGTCGCTCCTGCAACTATTGAATTCTGAGCAATATCAAGAATATTAAGTGAAAGTTCACGCATTTTAAGCGTCCATATATTTTGCGAGAATTCCCGGAATATCGTCTGCGGTAACCTTACCGTAAACTTCACCGTTAATTGTGAAAACAGGTGCGAGACCGCAAGCACCTATACAACGGCAAGCTTCAAGTGAAAATTTACCGTCATCTGTACATTCACCGGCTTCAATGCCGAGAACTTCGCTGATCTTGTCAAGAATTTGCTGAGAGCCTTTAACATAGCAAGCTGTGCCGAGACAAACAGAAATATCGTACTCACCCTTCGGTGAAAGAGAAAATTGTGCATAGAAGGTTGCAACACCATATACTTTTTCAAGCGGAACATCCATACCTTCAGCAATCATTACCTGTACTTCACGCGGAAGATAACCGTAAATGCCTTGTGCTTCTTGCATTACGTGCATAAGCTGACTTTTGTCATCTTTACACTCTGCGATTACTGCGTCAAGTTTTGCTTTTTGCTCAGGCGTACCTTTGAAAGGTATGCTACTGATTTTTTTAAGCATTTAAATTCCTCCATTCTAAAAATAGGACTATATTAAACGACAATTTAGTCGTATACATACCCTTTAATTATAGCAACTTCGACTTAAAAAGTCCATAGAAAATCTCGACTTTTTTCGCCAAATTGATATTTTTTTAACATTTTTCTATTTTGCATAAAAATCCTTCTGAAAATTTTATATCTTTAAACGATATTTATATCTTTTGCTCAGAAATTTAGATGTTTTTCCCAATAGATTAATATATTAATTTATGGTAAAATTATTGTATTATTAAAATATACTAATGTTTGGAGAGGTCTATATGAAGATTTCTGAAATTCAATCCATTCTTGATGCAGAGCTTATTTGCGGAGAAGAATTATTAGCAAGTGAGGTCTTCACCGCTTGCGGAAGCGATATGATGAGCGACGTGCTCGCTTTTGTAAAAGAACAAGCTGTACTTCTTTCAGGTCTTGTTAATCCACAGGTTATAAGAACCGCTGAAATGATGGATATGAAATGCATAGTTTTTGTTCGTGGTAAAAAACCTGACCTTGATATGATAAACCTTGCTGTCGAAAGGGATATAGTTCTCCTGAGAAGCGAATTGGAAATGTTCACCGCTTGCGGTCTCCTGTATAAAAACGGTCTCAAGGGAGGCAGCGGCAAATAATGGATTCAATAAAACTTCATTATGATGTAAGCGGTAATGATTTTACTTGTGCAGGCGAAGCCTCCGGAAAAATCAAAAGAGAATTAAAAGGTCTTGGCTTTCCTAACGACATTATAAGAAATGTTGCCATTGCCGTTTATGAGGGCGAAATAAATATGGTTATCCACGCAGGCGGAGGAGTTATTGATGTTGAAATAACACCAGAATGTATTTCTCTTGACCTTATTGATGAGGGGCCGGGTATCCCTGATATTTCTTTGGCTATGAAAGAAGGATTTTCTACTGCCCCCGAAAATGTACGTCAGTTAGGCTTTGGTGCCGGTATGGGTCTTCCGAACATTAAGAAATACACCGACGAAATGGTTATAGACTCCGAAGTAGGTGTAGGCACCACAATTCATTTAAAAGTATTTGTAAAATAAATTTCCGGGAAGGTTAGTTATGGACGCATTTTTCCATTCAGTACGACTTGATAAAGATAAATGCAAAGGTTGTACAAACTGCATTAAAAGATGTCCCACCCAGGCAATCAGAGTTCGTTCCGGTAAAGCACATATTATCAAGGAACTGTGTATTGATTGCGGTGAGTGCATAAGGGTTTGTCCGCACCATGCAAAATATGCAAGTCGTGACTCTTTATCACAAATAGTTCAATATAAATACAGAATTGCGCTTCCTGCTCCTGCACTTTATGCGCAATTCAATAACCTTGAAGATGCAACTCCTATTTTAAGAGCAATCCCCCTTCTGGGCTTCGATGCGGTCTTTGAGGTTGCGGCGGCGGCTGAGTTAATATCAGAAGCAACAAGACGTTTAATGAAAGAAAACAAGCTAAAAAAGCCGGTAATTTCATCTGCATGTCCCGCAGTTGTGCGGTTAATAAGAGTTTGTTTCCCTGATTTACTCGAGAATCTTCTTCCTATTAATCCGCCGGTAGAAGAAGCGGCAAGGCTTGCAAGAGAATATGCTATGAAAGAAACAGGCTTACGCGCAAGCGAAATAGGTGTTTTCTTCATTTCTCCATGCCCTGCTAAAATTACATCATTCAAAAATCCGTTGGGGATGCAAAAATCGAATGTTGACGGTGCTGTAGGCATTAATGACATTTACCCTGTTCTGTTGAAAATTATGGAAAAGGGTGACAAATATGACATTCCTGATGCAGAGCAGAATTCAGGTATAATCGGAATGAGCTGGGCAACAAGCGGTGGTGAGGTTTCCGGTATTCTTAACGAAAATTCACTTGCTGCCGACGGAATTGAAAACTGTATGAATATTCTTGAGGAAATAGAAACAGGTACACTCGACTCTGTTGATTTCATTGAGTTAAATGCTTGTCAGGGTGGTTGTGTAGGCGGTTGCCTTACCTCAGAAAATCCGTACATAGCAAAATCAAGACTTATAAAGCTCAGGAAATATGCTCCTGTTTCACGCAACAATATAAAAGTCGAAGGCATTCCCGCTCATTTCCTGAAGGAAAGCCCTATTGAGCCTTGCGATGATGTTATGAAGCTTGCTGACAGTGTTTCAGAAGCTATGACAAGAATGAAGCGTATGAATGAGCTTCTTGAGGTTTTCCCGGGGCTTGATTGCGGTACCTGCGGTGCACCTACCTGCAGAGCTCTTGCAGAGGACATTGTGCGTGGCTTTGCCCACGAGGATGACTGCGTGTTCAGAATGAAGCAGAATCTTGCTCAGCTTGAAAACAGCGATGATTTTGAAAGCCTTATTCCTGCTCCGTTCAGAGAAAACACAGAACAAAACTGATTTCAAGGGTGATTTGTTTGACTGTAAAAGATTTTGCACAAAGTGCTGATTTAAAATTCATTTGTAACGAAGCACTTGCTTCAGAAAGAAATATTGACGGATGCTACTGTGGCGACCTTTTAAGCTGGGTTATGTCAAAAGCAAAAGAGAACAACCTCTGGCTTACAGTTATGGGTAATATCAACTCAATTGGTGTTGCCGTACTTACAGATGTAGCTTGTATAATACTGACAGAAAATGCTCCGCTTGATGATAATGCCAGAGAAAAAGCTGACTCAAATGGTGTAATAATTTTGACAACAGATAAAACCTCTTATGAGGTTGCAGCTCAATACAGCAAATTACAATGACACTTTTTTACGACTTTCATATTCACTCGGGACTCAGTCCTTGCGGAGACAATGAAATGACTCCAAATAACATAGTGAATATGGCTAAGCTTTATGATTTGGATGCAATTGCTTTAACTGACCATAACTCAACACTCAACTGCAAGGCTGTTATGGAAGCAGGTGAAGAAATAGGTCTCATTGTAATTCCGGGAATGGAATTGTGTACCTCTGAGGAAGTACATATTGTCTGCCTTTTCCCTGATTTAAAAAGTGCTGTCAAATTTGGCGACTATGTCCGTTCAACACTCCCAC
>JAFVWD010000343.1 GCA_017501865.1 Clostridia bacterium
GAGGTTGCTTCAATCAACGGAAGAAGAGCTGTTTCTTCTCTAGAATCATCCTTAGAAACAGTTTTTACAGGAAGCCGTGCTTATGTTGCTATTGTTTCCTCAAAAACTATAAATGATGATAAGCTGAAGCAAGAGGTTATTCTTCAGACTACAAATATTATGTTTGAAACACCTGATGATGTTACATCAAACAGCTCATCACTTGTTGCAAGTAAAAATAAAGCAGTAGATATTACTGTAATGATTCCCGATAAATCTACAAACATTCTTTCTGAGGTTTATACATTGGGAAGAACCGGTACTGTTTTAGTTAAGACTGCAAACCCTGCAACAGGTAGAATTATTATTGAGGTTCAAGGCATTGACTTTACTAATTCACCTGCTAAAATACAGGTTACTTATCGTGATGAGAACGATAAATTAAGAACAACATCATGTTACCTCACAATAAAAACACCTACAATTATGCTGGCAGGTACAACAGTTTACGGTCACTACTACACAACCTCAGGTGTTGAAGTAAAGACAAAACCTGACGGCTCCACATATTCACAGCTTAAAGTTGATGCACGACATATGAATATTACCGGTGCACAAGGAACAATGGAGATTCCTGCAGGTACAGTATTCAAGTCTGTTAAATGGATTACCGAGACTGATTCAGCAGGTGAATTTGTTGATGCCTGCTACGAACCAAGCTACTATGTGCTTACAGGTACAAACGGTACTATTTACAGAACATATACATTTACTGAATCAAATAATATTGTCGGTAGAGTAAATTTAGATACATCCGACGAGCAGCCTAACGGTAAAAATCAGTTGGGTGCAGATGTTATAGGTCTTTCAGATAAGGCTTTTGTGCTTGATGATGCCAAGAGCACAACAGTATATCCTGCTATCTGGGGAGCTGATTTTTCACATATTTACGGCTATTCAGCATACCATACATTTGCAAACTATAAGGACCAGGTTACATGGTATACTCAAAGCGATTATAACACAGGTGTAGGTCAGCCGGGGTATTACTCTAACAAAGCAAACTATGGCTATTATTACAATGGTTATGGTACGAACTTTGACTACTACACTCAGAACAGTAAGAAAATTTCTTACATCCTTACAGAATTGCCATATGCATTAAGAGTCGGCGGTTTTATGAATGCTGCCGGTGACTACGATGGTGGTATTAACAGAGTTTGGGAAAGACCTATTAACTTCAGGGCAGATGGCTCTTATACAAGCCAGAATGAGCAGCATGAGGAAGCAAGCCGTTTTGATGCTTATTACTACAAAAAAACAGGCGAGAATCTTTCACGTTGTGCGTTTGTTGAGTTGAGTAAAAATAAAACATGGGGCGGAACAAACTGGATTTATGATGATGAGTACCTCAATGAAATTCCTACTTATTATGTTAAATATGGTACACAGTCTGCCGGTCAGTGGGGTGACGAGGCTTGGGCTCAATTGAGAATAAAGGCTATGACAACTATTTCTCCTACATTCCTTTATGAACAGAAGGACAATGATGATGATGGCTTGAGCAGCTTCAGATTTGTTCACAACCGCGGAGCAAACCAGTCTAAAATAAATGTTACCGATGCAGTATTTTTACCTGCAACTACATCCGGCGGTACCGGTACAATGTTCTATACAGGTACGGTTGCGGCTTATGCAGCAATAAACCAGATAGATAATATTTATACCGACGAAAACTATGCCGCGACTATGAGAAATAATGGTGAAGATAACCGTGGCGGTCAGACTACCTATTATGTAATGGGTAATGCTGAAGGTACAAACACATCTATATACAAATATTCTTCTTCCGCGCTTGGAAGACAGGATGGTAACCAGACTGTATATCAGAATAAATCTACTATACAGGGTACAGGTGTTATTGCTAATAGTGATGAATCAAGAGAATTCTTTGTAACAAGAAACTCCGGTGGTAATTCTCAACAGCTTTTCAGCGACGTTTTGTTTACTATGGGCTTTACCTCTAACAGAGAACTGGTTTACAGTAAGATAGTTTACGGTATTACCGGCGGTGCTTTGAAGGAAGCTTATAAATCTTATGAGCCTTTCTACTTCTTATCGCATTACGATGATGTTACTGATACTCACGTTCCGAATCTGTATATGAATGATTACGCATCAACCAAAACACCGACTGTTGGTGATAATGGTTACGGCGGAAATATTACAGGCGGCTATTTCAATGTTATAGATAACGATTACTACAATGTGTGGTTCCCGGGTGAAATGTATAACCTTACTAAGGTTGCTACAAAAGAAGGTGTTACTGTTGCCGTAGGCTATGCAGTTTCAGGTTCTACTTATACATGGATAAATCCGGATCAACCGACAAATGCGTCTACTGCTTTAGGCGGTATTCATAATGACGGTGTTCTGGCGGGAATAGTTTTAGGTCAGGATAATTCCTTTACAAACCTTCTTTATTTTAAGGATGACGAAAACTTCGATAATTACTCACTTGCTGACGGCTCGCTTTCGAGCTTTACAGGTTCAAAATCTTACAGAAACTTGCTTGCAGGTGGTGATTCTTCATGGAACTACGGAACACATCAACGCAACAGTGTACAGTTTACATCTGTAGATATTTCCATTGAAAGTGTTGTTCGTGAAAATAGTGAGGTTGCAAGCTATTATGCTTATTATGCGGATAGTAAGGGTAGACTTTACAAATCTCTTATTGCAACAAAGACAACTCTCAAAAATCAGGCGACTAAGAGTGTTCCGCAGATGGTGACACACGTTTCCGACAAGCATGAGCCGAGTGCAGCACCTTCGTATATGCAGGAAATTATGATTAACGGTTATAGGTTGAACCACTATTTCAGCAAAATAACTTCAGTAAGCTGTGAAGGTGACTATATTATTGTAGGAGGTCACTCTGCAGACGGTAACTTTAATATTGTTGTAGGTAAAATTCAACAGGCAGATGATCAGTTGAGTAATACTGTTACATGGAAGATTGTTAAAATAAGCGGAGCGGGTGACTACAAAACAGAGGATGCTATGATTCTTGACGGATATGTTTACCTTGCAGGTACTTCAACAGGCAATTATGGTTGGGTATATGCAGCGTCACTTGACGAAATTAACAGGACCGCTAATAATAGTGAGCTCTACTTTGACGGTAACCGTTTTGTCGGCGACATAAAAGACAAAATTTACACAATTGACGGTCACTCTGCATCTTAATAAAAATATTAATTTAAGGGGGTTACAACATAATGTATAAGTTTATGCTTAAAAACAAAAGAGGTTTTACATTAGTTGAACTTATGCTTGTTATGGTTCTTATGGGCTTCGGTGTTGTAGCCCTTGGTAATCTTTTTCAGGTTGCATACCGTTCTTTCTCTAAGAGCGAGGAACGTTACATAAAGCAAGAGGCGGTTAAAACAGTTGCCGAGTACCTTCAGAATTCGGTTTCTGTCGGTGGTGCTACTATGGCAGAGGTTTACCCTGATTCTTCTGTTGTTCCGACTATAGCAGGTAAAGACCTTTCTTATGCTTATATTTACATTGAAAAAGAAGATGTGGATGGCGACGGTGTTTATGACGGCTACTACCTTTATAAATTGGAGCGCGGTCAGGCAAAAAGTCAGGCAGTTTGTCTTAATAAAGAGGTACCGTTATATCTTTCAATTGATGTTTATGAGGATTATGACTATTACGGAGCAGACAGCATAAATAATCAGTGCGGTGTTAAAATAAACATTGCTGCAGTTGACAGTGACTTTAAATACAAAACTGAGGAAGAATATGCAGAAGAGGGTACTACAGAAAAAGAAGCAATCGAAGATTACATTTTCTTTGACACTAACGTTTCTTACCACTTCCCTAATATGGTTACATCAACAGAGAACATACGTGTTAATTTGTTGGAGTCAAACTCAGCAAGCTTAGCAAGAATTGACCTTGACAGTGACGGCGACGGAATTGATGATGATGTTGGTTATGACCGTTGTACAGCTAACACCTATGATGAAAGCGGTGCAATAACAGGTGTTGTTGATTCTGTAGATAAAAATGGTAAGGTTTTAAGAATTATAACAGATACAAATATTTCAACCGATGCTGCTGAAACTGCATTGTCAATTGCAAGCTTCTGCTTTATTGCAACTGCAGGATATGGCGAAGCAACAGGTGAGGTTGGTCTTCTTTGTGACTTCAGAGACCAATGCTTAATGACAAATCCATTAGGCAGAATGTTTGTAAAAGCATATTACACAATTTCTCCGCCTATTGCAGATTTCATAAGCGAGAGCGAGCCACTTAAGGCTGTTGTAAGAGTTTGTCTTAAACCGCTTGTTGCGTTTGCGGTTTACGCACTTGAGCCTTCACTTGCTATAGAACAATTACCATTTATTTTAATGGGGGTTGCTTCTATTGCAGGACTGACAGTTGTTACTGTGAGATATAATAAAAAGCGAAAAACTGAATCATAATATTAAAAAGGGCTGTAAAAAACTTAGTGTTTTTTTACAGCTCATTTTAAAGAGTGTTTGAGTATAAAAGCGACTTATGATTTATTGATAAAGGAAAAATAAAATGGAACTTTTTGAAAATGAACAAAAACAGGAAACGGCAGTTCTCGTTTCTGTCGATACAGGCGAGTTCAATGTAGAGTCATCTTTATTGGAATTGACAGAGCTCGCCAAAACAGCGGGCGCTGAGGTTATAGGTGAAATAACTCAGAAGCGCGAGGCATTGGATTCAGCCACATATATAGGTAAAGGTAAGCTTGAAGAGCTTTCTGATTTCTGTGAAATGAATGAGCCTGACCTGATTATTGTGGATGGCGAGCTTTCACCATCTCAACAAAGAAATATTGAAAATATTACTGATGTAAGAGTAATTGACAGAACAACCTTAATACTTGATATTTTTGCTATGAGAGCGCTCAGCGGCGAGGGTAAGCTTCAGGTTGAGCTTGCTCAGTTAAAGTACACATTGCCGCGTCTTTCGGGTAAGGGTGCTGCACTTTCCCGTCTTGGTGGTGGTATAGGTACAAGGGGTCCCGGTGAAACAAAGCTTGAAACAGATCGTCGCCACATCAGAAGAAGAATATCTGCATTAGAAGAAAATCTTAAATCGCTCGACGAAAGAAGAAGTCGTTACAGAGCAAGAAGGAAAAAAGAAGGTACTGTGACAGTTGCACTTGTCGGTTATACAAATGCGGGTAAATCAACTCTTATGAACAAATTGACAGATGCAGGAGTTTTAGCAGAAAACAAGCTTTTTGCAACACTTGACCCTACAGCAAGAGCATTGACCTTGCCGGATGGCAGTACAGTACTTTTAATAGATACCGTTGGGTTTATACGTCGCTTACCGCACAAATTGGTTGAAGCATTTAAATCCACACTTGACGAGGCCGTGGATGCCGATGTTATTCTGAATATTTGCGATGCTTCATCAGATGAATGTGCAGAGCATTTCAGAGTAACTAACGAGCTTCTTTCTGAGCTCGGTTGTCAGGATAAGCCTGTTATTACCGTACTGAATAAAAGTGACATTGCAGACGGTGACAGTATTCCTATGATTTCAAATTCAGTAAGAATATCGGCTTTAAGCGGTAAGGGTACTGATGAATTATTAGAAAAAATAGTAAAGGCTTTACCTCCTACAAGACGCAGAGTGAAAATGCTTTTACCTTTCAGCAAGGGTGGTGCGGCAGCAGAGCTCAGAAAAACAGGTGTTGTTCACAGCGAGGAATACACACCGGAGGGAATTCTCTTAGATGCAACGGCAGAAATTTACGCATTAGAAAAATATAAGGATTTTATATTGGAAGAGTAAAATGAGGGTATTATTTGAGGATGAAGAAATAATTGTTTTAGTTAAGCCTGTCGGAATACCGAGTGAAGATACAAAAACAGGTGAAAAAGGAATTATTTCTATTATAGGTGAAGAAATTTACAACGGTGAAATACATCTTTTACATCGCCTTGACAGAAATGTAGGTGGTGTAATGGTTTTTGCCAAAACTAAAAAAAGTGCCGCGTCTATATCGCGACAAATTCAGGATAATACTTTTGAAAAGCATTATCTTGCGGTGACGGATGGTATTATAAGTGAGAAGAACGGTGTTTATAAGGATTTGCTTTTTAAAGATTCTTCACGTAACCGTTCTTACGTTGTTAACAGAATGAGAAAAGGTGTAAAAGAAGCATCGCTACAGTATTCTGTTATAAAAGAAGCTGAAGGCAAATCGCTTGTAAAGGTTAAATTACATACGGGAAGAACTCACCAGATAAGAGTTCAGTTTTCCTCAAGAAAAACTCCTCTTACAGGGGATATTAAATATGGAAGCAAGGACAGGAATTCAAGTATTGCACTCTTTTCTCACTCTGTTACCTTCAGACATCCGAGTAAGAATGAAACTTTGACTTTTAGTGCTTTGCCTGAAAAAAGTGATTATCCCTGGAATTTATGGAGTGATTTGAATGAATGAAATATTAACTTCGTTCAGCGGAGTTTTGGTGAATACCGTTACGGTTCTTCTCGGTAGTGGTGTGGGACTGCTTTTGAAAAAGGGTATTCCTGAAAAATTAAATAATGCGGTTATGACTGCTATAGGTCTTTGTACGGTTGCTATAGGTGTTACAGGTATTATGAAAGGGCAAAATCAGCTTGTAATGATTTTATCTATGGTATTCGGAACTGTAGTCGGAACTCTGATTGATATTGATAAAAGGCTTAATTCTCTCGGAGATAAGCTGGCGAAAAAAAGTAAAAGCAAGGAGAACAGCTTCTCTGAAGGCTTTGTTACAGCATCGCTTCTGTTTTGTGTTGGCGCTATGACAATAGTTGGTTCTATGAACGCAGGAATTTCAGGTGATAATCAGATGCTTTACACGAAATCGGTGCTTGATTTGATTTCTTCGAGTATGCTCGCAGCTTCACTTGGATTCGGTGTAATGTGTGCTGCAGCATTTGTGCTTGTTTTTCAGGGTGCGCTGGTTGCACTTTCAATGGCATTAGGTGCATTTTTGAGCGATTTTGCAGTTGCTGAGTTGATTTGTGCAGGCTCTGTTATGATTACAGCTTTAGGCTTGAACCTTATTGGTATAACAAAAATTAAGGTTGCCAACCTTTTACCGGGACTTGTGTTTGTGCCGTTCTTTTGTATGGCATTTGAATTTTTCGGTATATAAAAATTGGGGCTGTAAAAAAACGCAGTTTTTTTTACATCCCCTTTTTAGGGGATAGGAAAAAAAGATGCAGAATGGACAAACTGAGCAAAATCAAGGCGATAGCCTGTATTTTGCTTGCCCGAAGGCGTACAATGGTACGTCGAGTGGCGAAGTTTGTTCATAGTATAAATAATAAATTTTTCACCAATTTTAGTTTGTCTGTATTTTTAATGGGTTCTATAGGCTTATTAAACCTACAGAACCCATTGCTATATCTGGTTTTATATGGTCTGCGCTTTTTTTACATCCCCTTTTATGTTATTCCTTTGTGTTTGCGTTTCTTTTAATTGCTTCAAACGATTCATCGCTTATAACATGCTCAATTCTGCAAGCATCTTCGGTTGCAACATTTTCATCTACACCGAGCGAAATTAAAAATTGGGAAATAATAGTGTGACGTTCGAAAAGCTTTTTTGCGACATCTTCACCTGATTTTGTGAGAGATAAATAGCCCTCTTTGCTGACGGTAATAAAACCGCCGTTTTTCAAAAGACCTACTGCGCGTGAAACACTCGGCTTTGAATAACCTAATGATTCACAAACATCAATTGAACGGACGGAATCACTTTTTCTGGTTAAAACATATATAGTTTCAAGATACATTTCGCCTGATTCTTTTAAAGCCATAGTTTCACCACCCGAGTTTATTTCTTAAAATAGAATACCATATTTCACAAAATAAATCAAGAATATAATACCGCTAATTGTAAATTCTGACAGAAGAAAAAATATCCTGAAAAAACTGTTGACAAATTTTGGGGATGGTGATATTATATTAACAGTTAGCAGTGGCTAATTCTTTTTTAAGAGTTCGAGTTACCCGTGGCTAACTAATATTCCGATTCAGGTGATAATATGAATTTAACTGTTGCGGAAGAAGGCAAGGAATACATCGTTAAAGATATTAATACAAATGATGAAGAAATGGATTCCTTTCTTTTCTCGTTAGGCTGTTACCGTGGTGAGCCCATTACGGTTATTTCCCATCTTAAGGGAGGATGCATTGTATCTATTAAAGATGGCAGGTATCATATAGATAATCCTTTAGCAGAGGCAATTGCGGTTTTTTAACAGTTAGTTTACCGCCCTTACGGCGGTTATTTTTTAAACGGTCAGTTAGCAATAGATAACTTTTATTTGCAGGTGTATATACAGGAGGATTTTAAATGAGAATTGCATTAACAGGCAATCCTAACAGCGGTAAAACGACTATGTATAATGCGCTCACAGGCTCTAATGAAAAGGTAGGCAATTGGGCAGGCGTTACAGTAGAAAAGAAAGAACGCAGCATTAAAAAAAGTCTTTATAACGGCAGTGAGGAATTAATTGCGGTTGACCTTCCGGGTGCATATTCAATGTCACCGTTTACATCAGAGGAAAGCATAGCGAGCAGTTATGTGCAAAATGAAAATCCCGATGTAATAATAAATATTGTTGATGCATCAAATTTGAGTCGTAGCCTTTTCTTTACAACACAGCTTTTAGAGCTTGGCATTCCTATGGTTGTTGCATTAAATAAAAGTGACGTTAACAAGAAGAAAGAAAATAAAATTGATGCTCAGAAGCTTTCGAAAAAATTGAATTGTCCTGTTATTGAAACTGTTTCAACATCTGCAACAGGAATGGAAAACATTGTTAAAGCGGCAGTAGAGTCAGTTGGCAGAAATCAGACTGCGCCATATATACAGGGTGATATTGATTTAACAAGCAAAGCTCAGGTAGTTGAAGCAGACAAAAAGCGATTTGCTTTTGTAAACGATATAGTGAAATCTGTTGAAGAAAGAAAAGTTCTCACAAAAGATAAAAATTCTCAGGATAAAATAGATGCACTTCTGACTAACCGTTGGCTCGGACTTCCGATATATGC